>CAMIVJ010000016.1 GCA_946401765.1 uncultured bacterium
TACGGCACGTCGGGAAGGCCCTTCTTGCCAAGGAACGTCCATGCGGGCGAAGCCGCCCTGCACGCGAGATACTCGCCCTCCGGGTCGAACCACTGAACGTCGTATCCCTGCACGAAGAGCTTGCGCGGCGCGATCGAGGCGAGGAGCAGGTGCTGGTCGAACGTCAGCAGCGTGGCGGGGTCCTTCTCGTACTTCTTGTACGCCGGGCAGTACCAGTGGCGGAAGCTGCGCATCTCGGTGGCAACGTTCTCGCCCCAGTCGCGCTTGGCGAGCGGACACCCACCGCCGCCCGTCTGGTTGGGCACGCACGCCGCGAAGCGCTCGTCGCGCGCGGCCGCGAGCAGGGCGGTCTTCCCAAGGCGGGAGTAGCCTGCCGCAATGGCCTTCTTCGCGTCGAGCTCCGGAATCTTGAGGGCGAGGTCGAGTCCGCGCGAAAGCGCCCACGCCCATGCGCCGATGGAGGTGGTGTTGTCGTCGCGCGCAGGGTCGCGCTTCGGCCAGAGGTCGAACACGCCCGACCAGGGGGAGGGATTTCCGCCCGGGTTCACGTCGGGCGAGACCTGCGCGTAGCACGCCGTGACGAGCGCATATCCGCGCGCGAGGATCATGTGCGCGGGGAACACGAACTCCACGCTGTTCATGTCCTCGTACCTTCCGCGCAGCTCCTCCACGCACTTGTGCGCGGGGCGCAGCGCGATCCACATGTCGGGCGTGACCACCTGCTTGTCGCGGATGAGCTCGTAGTTGCCGCCGTAGTTGAGGAAGATGATTGGCAGGGCCGGTTTCTTGGCCCAGCGCGGCAGCAGCACCAGCCAGTCGATCGCAGGGCCGCTCTTGTCGGCCTTGAACCACATGCGGTACTGGCGGCGTATCCCGAAGCCGGCGAGCGTCACGCCCTCCTCCACCTTCTCGATCACAACCGTCTCTGGCGCGGGCGGCTCCTGGCCGAACATCTCCTTCGCGAAGATGCCGAGTATCTCTCGCCGCCTGCGCGCCCAGTCCGCAGGCGTGGCCACCTTCGTGCCGTCCACGAACGTAAGCGGATCCTCCAGCGTGTACGGCGCGATCTTCGACTTGTCGTAGTTGGCCCTCCAGTAGTCGGGACGCGCCGCAAACAATCCCGCCGCGGCAACCGCGACGACAGATGCAAAAAGAATCTTCTTCATCCTACAGCTCCTTTCATTCGTTCATTCGCCAACCACGGCCGTCTGATCCACTCTTCTGAAGAGACCTTCGAAACCGGGCTTTTCCTTGCCGCCGTTGATCATCAGGGCAAATCCCTTCGCGCCCCCGGGCAGCGGCTGCGACACGATGTAGCGCAGGAACGCGCCGTCAGTCGAGTAGCTGTTGCCAAAGCCCGCCACGGCAACTCCGTTCGGACGCGAGAGCAGCAGCTGGCGCACGTTCTCCACCTTGCCTTCGCCGTATGGCACCGGATGGACCACCTTCGTCGTCATCCGTCCGCCTTCCACCTCCACGCGTATCGCCCTCACGCGGTTCGGCGACACTCCCAGCGACTTCGCGGTCGACTTCACGTACACCTCCGGGCTCGCGCTCACCACGTAGTTCTCCACGCCCGCCTTCTCCAGCGCGCGCCAGATCGCCATCGACGACGCGAAGTACCACTTCCTGTACACGCTCTCCACCTTCGCCTCGCAGAAGCGCACAATCGCGCTCTCCTCAACGCCCTCGTACACCTGGGCGTTGTATGGCCAGGCGAGCCAGCGGCCGATCGCGTTCATGCGCGGATAGTCCACGTCGCGGTACTGCAGCCAGCCCTTCTCGCCGGAATAAACCGGCGAGAGGCCGGCCTTGATCGTCTCCTCCATGAGGCCGGCGAACTTCTGCCTGCCGTCCTCCTCAAGGCCCTCGGTGATGTCGCCCTTCAGGATCGTACCGTCGAAGTCCCAGAACGCCATCGGCTTGGCATCGGGCTTCACGGCCTTGATCTTCGCCACGTTCGCGAGCACCTCGGCCACAACGCCGTCCACATGCGCCTCCGGCCCGGCCGCCGCGAACGCGGCAGCCGCAGCAATCCCCATCATAAACAAACATCCCATTCTTCCCATGAACCGCCTCCGTTCTGATTGCCCAATGCCTGGCGCCTGCAAGGCGCGTCGCCGCTACAGCGAGCGCTCGTCAGCAGCTGGCGAGCAGCTCGAGAATGGCGGCGGGGGCCTCTGCGGGAGGAACGATCTTCATCGCCTCCTTCGGGTCCTTGCGCGCCTTGATTTCCACGCCGCC
Source organism: uncultured bacterium (assembly GCA_946401765.1). Taxonomy (GTDB): domain Bacteria; phylum Verrucomicrobiota; class Kiritimatiellia; order RFP12; family UBA1067; genus RUG572. The sequence goes on from CAMIVJ010000016.1 coordinate 2,245, forward strand.
CTTGGCGAGTCCCTTTGCGCCAACGACCACGCGCACGGTGAAGCCGATGAGGTCGGCGTCCTTGAACTTCACGCCGGGACGCTCCTCGCGGTCGTCCACGATCACGTCGACGCCCTTCTCCTCAAGCTGCGCCTCGAGATCCGCGGCCACATTCGCGACGGACTCGTCCGCCGGGTCAAGAAGATCGATCACCACCTGGTACGGAGCGACTGCAGACGGCCAGATGATGCCGTCCTTGTCGTGGCTCTGCTCGATGACGGCCTGCAAGGTGCGGCTTATGCCGATTCCGTAGCAGCCCATCACCATCGTCTTCTCCTTGAGGTCGTCGGTCTTGAAGACGGCGTTGAAGGCGTCGGCATACTTCGTGCCGAGCTTGAACACGTGGCCCACCTCGATGCCGCGGCGGATGGCCATCGTCTTGCCGCAGTGAGGGCAGATGTCACCTGTCTGCGCGACCACCAGGTCGGCGAAGTCGGCATCGGCGAGACGCGTGTCGCGCGCGAGGTCGACGTTCTTGAGGTGGTAGTCGTCGCGGTTGGCGCCCGTGATGCAGCCGCGCGCCCCTGCGAGGGACTGGTCGGCCACGATGCGCATAGCTGTGCAGGCAGGCCTCACGGGGCCCACGCTGCCGGCGTTTGCGCCAGTGGCCTGGAGAACGGTCTCGTAGTCGGCGAGCTCGAGCTTCCTCACGCCGAGGAAGTGGCGCAGCTTCACGTCGTTCACGTCGCGGTCGCCCGGCACGCACACCATCACAGGCGTGCCGTCGGCCGAGTACACGAGCGACTTCACGAACGCGCTTCCCGGCACGCCCATGAACGCGGAGACCTGGTCGATCGTCTTGGCGCCAGGAGTGTGCACCTCTTCGAAGTCAGGGCATGGGGCGTCGTCGCGCTTGGGCACGCTGCGCTCGGCCTTCTCGAGGTTGGCCGCATAGCCGCAGCCGTCGCAGAACGCTATGCCGTCCTCGCCGGAGTCGGCGAGCACGTGGAACTCGTGGGAGAACTTGCCGCCGATGTCGCCGGTATCGGCCTCCACGGGGTACGCCTTGAGGCCGCAGCGCGAGAAGATGCGCTTGTAGGCGTTGAACATCGCCATGTAGCTAGCGTCGGCCGCGTCGAGCGAGACGTCGAAGGAATACGCGTCCTTCATGAGGAACTCCTTCGAGCGCATGAGGCCGAAGCGCGGACGTATCTCGTCGCGGAACTTCCACTGGATCTGGTAGAGAGTGGCGGGCAGCTGGCGATAGGAGCTCACGATGTTCTTCGCGAGGTCGGTCACCACCTCCTCGGCCGTGGGGCTGAGGGCGTATTCGTGCGCGCCGCGGTCCTTGAGGTGGAAGAGCCCGGGTCCCATCGTCTCCCAGCGGCCGCTCGTCTTCCACAGCTCGGCGGGCTGCAGGATCGGCATCACGATCTCCTGCGCGCCGGCGCGATCCATCTCCTCGCGCACGATTGCCGCGACCTTGTTGAGGGTGCGCATGCCGAGAGGCAGGTAGGTGTAGAGCCCGCCGGAAATCTTCTTCACGAGCGAGGCGCGCACAAGAAGCTTGTGCGAGTCGATCTCCGCGTCGCCAGGATCCTCGCGGAGAGTCTGTATCATCAGCTTAGTCCACTTCATCGTAATTGCTCCATTTAATTTTCAGTTGCGCCGCCTTCTGCGGCCTTTGCGGCGTCCCAGAGGGCGTCCATCTCGGCGAGCGTCATCGCCTTGAGGTCGCGTCCCTCGGCCTTTGCCGCCGCCTCCACGGCGCGGAAGCGCCGCGCGAACTTGGCGGTGGTGCCTTCGAGGGCGCTCTCGGCGTCCACCTTCAGGTGGCGCGCGAGGTTTGCGACTGCGAAGAGCAGGTCGCCCAGCTCCTCCTTCACGTGCGGGTCGAGGGAGGTGTCGGCGCTTGCGGCCACGGCCTCGTCGAGCTCGGCTGCCTCCTCGCGGATCTTCTCGCGCGGGCCGTCGGCATCCTTCCAGTCGAAGCCCACGCGTGCGGCCTTCTCCTGCGTGCGCTGGGCCTTGAGGAGGCCTGGCAGCACGGGCGGCACGCCGTCGAGGGCGCTGTGGCGGCTCTCCTTGCGGTGCTCCTGCTGCTTGATCTGCTCCCAGTTCTTCAGCACGGTCGCCGGGTCGCGCGCCACCACGTCGCCGAACACGTGCGGGTGGCGGCGAACGAGCTTGTCGGAGATGGCGTTCGCCACGTCGTCGAACGTGAAGCGCCCCTCCTGCTCGGCCATCACGCACTGGAACATCACCTGGAGGAGCACGTCGCCGAGCTCCTCCACGTGGTTGGCCTTGTCCTCGGGATGGTCCATCGCGGCGAGGAGCTCGTACGTCTCCTCGAGAACGCAGGGCTTGAGCGTCTCAAGCGTCTGGACCTTGTCCCATGGACAGCCCGTCTCCGGATCGCGGAGACGGGTCATTATGGCATGCAGCCTCTCGATGCCCGTCATTTCGCGCGCCCGCCTACTCCATATGCAGCATGCGGAACACAATGGCGGCAAGCGAAGCGTCGAACTGCTCCGCCACCGCGTCCGCGCCGCCGAAGTCCTGATAAGCCACGTGGTCGTGCACGATCGCGAGCGCGCTCATGCCTGCCACGAGAGCGCTCTTCACGCCCTTGCCGGAGCCCGTTACGGCCGCCGAGAGCTTCTCGATGAGGCCGTTCTGGCTGCACGCGCGGCGCCAGGCGTCCCACTTGCAGTTGCCGTACGTGTTGGACGGTTCGGCGTATGTGACCACGAGCGCGGGGTCGAACTCGGCGAGCGCGGCCTTGAGCGGCTCGACGTCCGAGCGCGTGGCCACAACCACCTTCACGCCCTTGTCGACGAGCGCCTTCACGAACGCCTTGAACTCGGGCGTGACCGCCTGCACAGCCTGCGTGCCGAGAGCCGTGCGGAACGCCTCCGCGAGCTCCTGGGCCACCTTCGCCGCGTCGGCCTTCGACCCGAGGAACTCGAAGAGCTCGCTGAGACCGCCCTGGTAGTTGCCGCCCACAAGGCGCATCGCCTCAAGCTTGACCGTGAGGTCGACGCCGTGCCCCTTGAGCACCTTCTTGGCCGTCTCGAACAGCAGCTGGGATCCGTCTATCGCCGTGAAGTCGAACTCCACCACGACACCGCGCTGCAGCGCATTCTTGTTTTCATCTGCCATTTCAACTATCCCTTAAAACTTTATCCCCTGCATGCTCACTTCTTCACGACGCGCGTCTTGCGCGGACGCGGCTGGCCGATTTCCTTGAGCATCTTGCGGAAGCGGCTGTTGCGCACGTTGAAGGGCTTGCCGCCCTTGATGCGCTCGAACTCGCACGCGCGCAGCTCGTTGTGCTGCTCTTCGTCCTTGCCCACCACGCCGCCGATTCCGGCGAGCGCGCACTCCACCGCCTTGACGGCGCAGTCGTGGATGAGGCGAAGGTCCTTCTTGTTAGGCGCAGCCGCGCGGGCGAAGTAGCCGCTCTTGAACACCTGCGTCTTCTCGGCGCCGATCTTTGCCGCGAACTGCTTGGCGAAGTACTGGCCCACGTTCACCTTGTCGAGACGGGGGTGGCCGAACGCGTCGAGCGGGATCTCCTCGCCCTGCTTCTTGAGCTCGGCGATGATCTGCTTCACGCAGGCGCCCTCGCTCACGAAGATGTTCACGCAGTCGTACTTGTCCATGACCTTGCGCAGGCGCTCGGCCTCCTTGTTGATGTCGATCTTCGCCTCGGGCACATAGACGGCATGCACGTCCTGCCGCTCGCGCGTGAGGCCGAACTCGGGCAGGAACTTGATGCGGCGGGCGATCATCTTGTGGTACGTGATCGCCGTGAACGCGGTGAGCCATCCGCAGTTGCGGCCCATCACCTCGTGGATGATGAGAGCGCGCGGATTGGCGCTGTTCTCCTTGACGACGTTCGCGAAGAACCTGGCGCCCTCCTCGGCTGCGGTGTACGCGCCGAGCGACTGCTTGATGGGATAGACGTCGTTGTCGATCGTCTTGGGGAGGCCCACGACGGTGAGATTGTAGTTGTTCTCGGCGAGGTACTTCGCGAGATCGGCCGCGGTTGTGTTGGTGTCGTCGCCGCCGATGGTGTGCAGCACGTCCACGCCGTCCTTCACCAGCTGGTCGGCCGCCACCTTGAGGGGATCCTCGCCCTCCTTCACGAGGCCGCGCTTCACGCAGTCGGCCACGTTCGTGAGCTTCACGCGGCTGTTGCCGATGGGGCTGCCGCCGTGCTTCGTCAGCACGAGCGCGTTCTTGCGAACAGCGTCGGTCACCTTGATGGACTCTCCCTTCAGGAGGCCCATGTAACCATTCACGTAGCCTATCATTTCCACTTCCGGCGCCTTCTTCGTGTACTCGTCGATCAGGAACCCGATCGCCGAACTGAGGCAGGGCGCAAGCCCTCCCGCAGTGAGAAACGCCACCTTCTTGACTGCCATTTTGTTTTCCTTTCGGTTGTTTGAACTTGATTGTTGTTGAAAATTCTCTTTCGCCCCATTTGTAGAGGTCTGAAAGTTTGAGAATTTGAAGAAACTAGACGCTAGATCTGCCGAAGCACGTTGGCAAGCTCGATCGCCGCCTGCATGGCGGAGAAGCCCTTGTTGCCCTGCTTCGTTCCGCAGCGCTCGACGGCCTGCTCCAGATTCTCAGCGCTCACCACTCCGTCCGCCACGGGCACGCCCGTCTCGAGCGCGATCTCGCTGAACGCCCGCGCAGTCGTCTCGCAGATGAGCCCCGCGTGCGCCGTAGCGCCCTGCACCACCGCTCCAAGGCCCACGATGGCATTGTACGCGCCGCTCGCGGCGAGCTTCTTCGCCACGACGGGTATCTCGTACGCGCCAGGAACGCGTACCAGCACAAGGTCGCCATCGGCGCCGCCCATACGAGCAAACGCGTCAGCAGCGCCCTTCACCAGCTGCTCAACAAGGAACGAGTTGAAGCGGCTCGCCACAAGCGCGATCCGCAGCCCCGCCGCAGTAAGATTTCCTTCGATCGTCTTCATGCACTTCTCCTTTCGGTCGTGTGGTTTAGATTATCCCACAAACCGCCGAAAAAGACAAGAGGCGCAGACGGGCCGTACGACAAAAATGTCGGTTCGGCTTCTGGTCTGCGCCGTTTTTGGTCCAAATGGATTCTGCCGCATCGCCGCTAGTATGGAGATGACGAGTATGGGTGCTTCACCACATCGCCGGAATCGCGGTAGTCGAGCATGCCGTCCTTGATGAAGTACTCTACTTTCACGGCCTCCTTGGGGGTGCCGTTTGCCCACGCCGCGATAACGCGTTCGCCTGAAGGGCGGAAGAAGCGGTCGGCGAAGACGGACCCGCTGCGCCTGCGCTGGATTGTGACTATGCGCCCCTTCCCGTCGAGGTCGAAGGAGTCGATCCAGTCGCGCGGCGTGCAGAGCGGCGTGAGCGCCATGCGGAACGGATCGTCGAGGTCCACCCTGCTCTGATAGTTGATCTCGCGTATCATCCCGGTCGAGTAGAAGTCGCTCACAGCATCCGGCGGCTGGAAGAACGATATGATCGCGGGCGGTCCCCACGGCCCTCCGCCAATTCGCGAGAACACGGCCACGTCAAGCCTTGCCGACATGTATCTGCGGTTCACCAATATCTCGGCGAAGCCTGCCTTCGGAGTCAGGCTGGGGTCGCCTCTGTACGCCTGGATCTTCTGGAGCCCACGGCCGTGCACCACCTTCCACGCATACTCGACGTGCGCGGTGGAGGCAGCCCACGTGCGCGCGCAAAAGCGGAACGTGCGCACCTGCTCCGGGGCGCGCAGCACCACTGCGATTGCGAAAGGCGTGGAGAACGTCTCCTCCTTCTGGGGGTCGGCGTAGTCGCGCCCAGGAATCTTCCGCGGAATCGGGAAGCGCTCGTATTCGTCATAGACGGACATGATGTACGCGATTGGCGGCACGTCGCGCAGCGTGAGGCGTGCGGCTGCATTGGTGAGCGCCGCAACGTCAAAGTGGTTTGTGGTGAACACCGCGGGATGGACGGACGGCGTGAAATAGCTCGCGCCGCTCGCCAGACCATCCGCAAGCGTGCGCCTCACGAGCCACTGCATCACCGGCCCGAGAGCGCTTTTCTCGCGCAGCACGCGCAGAGTCTCCTCCTGCATGGAGTTCGTCATCGCATCGAGCGCAGAGCGCACGGATTCTACATGTCCCCTCGCACCGACCACGGGAATGTGGAAAGGCACGTTGGCGGGGATGAAGTCCGACGTGACACGGCGCGTGTACCGGCCAGCAGAACGCTCGTTCCACGCGGCGGGGCCCACGTATGTGACGGCAAGCGTGTTGCGCATGTATGCGTCGGAGAGCTTCTGCGCCTCGGCGGCGTCGATCATGGAGGCGAGGTTGAACTCCACAGGCTCGGGCGGAGGGGCTGGTGGCGCGGCGGGAGGCGCCGGAGGTTGAGGCAATGCCTTCTTCGGGACCGCTTCCTTCGGGACCGCTTCGGCCGGAGGCTGCGGCTTGGCCTGTTGCTGGGGAGCAGGCGCCGCCGGAGCGGTGCGTTCGGCCACTGCATCGCGGACAACTGCGTTGAAGTCCGTCGCGGCGGCGAATGCGCCGCTCCACAGTGAAAGCATGGATGCCATGCAGATCGTCGTCGTCAAGGCTCTCATCGTTCACACTCCTCCTGTGTATCGTCAAGGTATCTGGACATCACTTCGGCGGGCGCGCCGTCAGCGGCGATGCGCCCTTCACGCAGCAGAACGGCGCGCGTGAAGAAGCCGCGTGGCAGCGGAAACTCGTGTATTGTCATCACGATGGTGCGTCCAATGCGCCGAAGAAGTTCGAAGAACGCGGCGCGGCCCGCTGCATCGATGTGCGCCGTGGGCTCGTCAAGCAGAAGCGCGGGCGCGCCCGTGGCGAGGGCGAAGGCGATGGACGCGCGGCGCAGCTCGCCGCTTGAGAGGGCGTCCATGCGTCTGCGCGCGAGAGCCTCGGCGCCGACGGAAGCGATTGCCGCATCGACAGCCGCTTCGTCTGCCGGGGCGGGACGCCTCCATGCGCTCAGACGTGGCGTGCGGCCAAGCATCACGTAGTCGCGCACCGTGAGGGCGGGCATGGGTTCGTCGTCCGAAGGCACAAACACGCACCCAGGCGTGCCGTCCGCCTCAGCGTCCGCCACGCGCGCAAGTTCGCCAAGGAGAGTGGTCTTTCCCGCGCCGTTAGGCCCGATCACCGCCATGCGCTCGCCAGGCGCCACCGCCAAGGACACGTCGCAGAGCGCCACGCGCGCCCCTTCCGGCGGACGCCCGCCTGGCGCGCACACGCGCGCTCCCGCCCGCCGCGGATCGAAGAATACCGTCCTGTGCGCGAGTTCAAGCATTCTCATCTTCCCCCGCGCGGACACTCCGCCCCTCTTCTCAGGCAGAGCAGATACAGAAAGAACGGCGAACCGCACAATGCGCACACCACGCCCGCCGAGAGCTCCTTCGGCAGCTTGCCCGACACACCGTGCGCCGCCAGCAGGAACAGCGCCCCGAACATAGCCGAAAGCGGAAGGTACGCGCGATGGTTCGCGCCAAAGAGCCTGCGCACCACATGCGGCACCACAAGCCCCAGAAATCCTATAGCACCCGCAAGCGCCACGCTCGCGGCCGTCGCGAGCGAAGCGGCGCCAAGCGCCACCAGGCGCGTGCGGCGCACGTTCACGCCGAGCGTCCGCGCCATAGTCTCGCCAAGCGACAGCGCGTTGAGAGCGCGCGACTGCGAATACACCGCGACGAACGCCGCCGCGGCGCACACGCTCGCCACCGCAAGCGCGGCCGGACGTACCGAGCGAAGATCGCCGAACAGCCACTTAGAAAGCCGCGCGAAGGTGGCCGGCTCTGCAAACGACATAACCAGCATGTACAACGATCCCGTGAAAGAGCCAGCCACGAAACCAGCCAGTATCACGGTCTCTCCCGCGAACGCCGCGCCGCCCCTGCGCTTTGACGCGACATACGATATGCCGCACACTAGCGAAAGCGAGAAGACAGATCCCATGAAACCGGCCACGGGCAGGACGAACGCCCCCGCGCCCTCTAGCCCAAAGTGCATCGCGAGAGCCGTGAAGAGCGACGCGCCGCCCACCAGGCCCAGCATGTACGGCTCGGCCAGCGGATTACGCAGGACGCTCTGGAGGGTGGCACCCGCCGTTGCGAGCGCGGCGCCAACCACCAAGGCGGCTATGGCCGATACCATCATGCCCGCGCCTCCGTCATCAGCGCGCCTCCTTGAACTCCGGGCAAGTGGCGTCGGCCCTGCGGATCCAGGCCGCGTCGCCGTATACGCCGGCTGCGGAGATGTCGAACGGACGGAACCCGGCCTTGACGACAGGCGACCCCGGCTTCAGCCTGAAGTCGCGACGATCGGCGTCCACGAACAGCGGATCCGCCACGAGTCCGTGCAGGTCTCTGCCCTTCGCCTGCCACTCGGCGAACGTCTTGCCGTTGAACGACGGCGCGCCTTTTGCCATCCACCAGAAGTTGTCCACCCAGTTGATCTTCCCCGTCTCGTTCAGCGTGGCGCCGTACTTCGCGAAGACCGGCCCCTGGTTCCAGTAGATGATGTTGCGCTCCGCCGTGAACGAGAGATGCGGCTCTGCGCGGGTGAGCGCCACCTGGCACTGGCGGCTGAAGGCGAGAATGTTGTTCCTAAGCACATTGTTTCTTCCGTAGTGCTGATGGAACGACGAGTCCTTGGTGTCGTACACGAGATTGTTCTCCATCACCACGCCCTCGCTGCCTTCGTCTGGGTAGAGCCCCCACCCGCCGTAGGAATAGGAATCGACGGCGTGGATGACGTTGTTCGAGACGCACGTGCCGAACGACGTGCCGAGCGTGTAGAGCCCGCCCATGTCGCTCAGCACTCCCTGGCCGATCTTGCGGATCCTGCAGAACGCGAGCGTGTTGCCCTGCGCCATGCTGCCGGCGTATCCCCACACCCAGCCGATCGAGACGCCTGTGTAGTAGTAGTCGCTGATCTCGCAGTGCGTGATGGAATTGAACGGCGACGCGCCGATCCACACGCCCACGCCCGAGGCGTGCACACGCCCCCCGTGCGAGAGGATGCAGTTGTCCACCACGTTCCATCCGGTGCCGCGTGCGTTCGCAAGGCCCATCACGTGCTCGCCGGGGCCAACCGGCTGCGTGGCGCCCGGCAGGCCGATGCGCACTCCGCCCGCGCCAGTATCCATCACCGCACAGCGCTCCACGCGGTTGGACGTGCAGCCCTCCCTCAGCCAGATTCCGTACTCGCCCACATGCGCCACCTCGCAGCCGCGCATCACCACTCTGCGCGCGCCGTCCATGAGCACTGCGGCCTCGGTGTGGGCAGCGGCCTGGCATGGAGTCCATTCGCTCGGACGCATTGAGCCGGTTTCGTACCCGGCGGAATCTGGGATTCCTGTGCGGCCCTTGAATCCCGCGCGGCGGGGGGAATCCGCAAACTCAAACGCAATGTTCTCGAATACGACGTCGTGCACGAAGCTGTCCTTCGCGGGTTCGCCCGCCACGCGAAGAAGCTGGCCAAGTCCGGGCACCGGGTACTGGAAGCGCGTCTTGCCGGGCGTCTCGCCACGGCGCGGAATGTACAGAATCTTCTTCGCGCAGCCGTCGTACAGCCATTCGCCCGGCGCGTCCAGCGCGGCCGGCACGTTCTCGACGTAGTACGTGGAGGCGGTGGTCCAGCTGTTCCACTTCGGGAGCGTGCGCCCCTGCGTGCGCACTACGCCGTTCTCGAAGCCAAGCACGATGCGACGCGTTGTGTCCCACTTGTGATGCACTACGATGTGGGCGAACTGCAGCGACTCGGCCGGCGACGCGGCGAGCGGCGCGAGGTCGCCATCACGCGCCGTAAGCTCCATGCGCGCGACATCGCCGCCGAGCGGAGTCTCCTTCGTGGCCTTGGGCACGAGAAAGCCCGCATTGGGATGGCGCGCGCGCTGCGCGCGCCGTCCGTCCACGAAAAGATGCTCGAACCAGAGGGGACGACCGCCGGAACCGGTCGGCACGTCAACCTCCCAGCGTCCATCGGGGCGAACGCGCCAGCCCTTCAGCTCGCGCGCGCCGACGATGCGGGCTGAACCATCGGCAGGTCCGCGCCATGTGACGGGCGCATCCGGCGAGCCGGAGTCTTCAGGAAGAATTGTCAGCGGCTCGTCGACGGGGTATTCGCCCGCGGCGAGCGAGATCGTCCACGGTCCGCCATCCGGCGCATTCTTTCTCAGCGCGCGCAGCGCGGCCTGCGCCTCGCACGGCGTCGCGAACGGATGCGCCGCGGTGCCATCGCGCTCTGCGGCGGCTCCGGGCGCAACGAAGACCGTGCGCTCTGCGGCATAGGATGTGCCGCAGGCGAAAACGGCGGCCACTGCACTTAAGACAAACTTGTTTTTCATACGCCAATTATACCAAAGCGCACGAAGGCATACAAGCCCCGCGTTTTCACGTGCGTCTTTTGTCCTTCGCCTGCCTGTGGAGCCGCAAGGCTTCGAAACTTCCCTAATGCGCGGCTAACAGAATAATGATACACTATGAGCCAACGAAAGGCACGCTTCATGAACAACCTCGCGAACATTCTCATCGTGGAGGACGACTCCACAATCCGCACGATCCTGCAGATGCTTCTGCGAAGCGTGGGCTTCACCCACGTGCGCAGCGCGGCGCGCGGCGACGAAGGCCTGGACGCCATCCGCCGCGAGCCGCCGCAGCTTGTGCTCCTTGACCTCATGCTTCCCGGCCTGGACGGCCTCACCGTGTGCCGCCGCGTGCGCGAAGACCCAACGCTCGCCGACGTGCGCATCATCATGCTCACCGCCAAGAGCGAGGACGAAGACGTCGTGCGCGGCCTGGAGCTCGGCGCCGACGACTACGTCACCAAACCCTTCTCCCGCGAAGTGCTGCTCGCCCGCATCAACGCCGTCCTTCGCCGCAACGACCCCCTCGCTGCCGGACGCGACCTCGACGGCCTACGCATCGATTCGCGCGCCGGATCCGCCTCCCTCAACGGCGAGCTGCTCACCCTCACGCGCGGCGAGTTCCGCCTTGTCGCCCTTCTCGCCTCTCGTCCAGGCCGCGTATACACCCGCAGCCAGATCATCGACGCCGTGCAGGACGAGGAGAAGAGCGTGACCGAACGCACCGTGGACGTCCAGCTCGTCGGTCTCCGCAAGAAGCTCGGCGCATGGGCATCGCACATCGAGACCATCCGCGGCGTGGGATACAGGGTGAAGCCATGAAGAAGCACCGCCTCGCCGGATTCATCCCTTGTATTCTCGCCGCCATCGGCCTCGCCGCTTTCGCATTCGTGCTGCGCTCCGAGACGCTATCATACCGCCGCGCTGTTGAGAAATGGGCCGAACGAGACCTCGCCGCGCGCACGCAGCTCGCTTCAGAGGCCATCCGCGAGGCGCTCGCAACGGGAGACTTCGCCCGCCTGCGCGCATTCGCGGACGCCAGACGCGCAGACGGCATGCGCCTCACCGTGCTGACCCGCGCAGGCGGAATGTTCTTCGACTCCGACTCCCGCGCCGTCGGCAACCATGCCTCATGTCCCGAAGTGGCCGCCGCAAGAGAAAAAGGCGAAGGCACTTCCCTGCGCAAGTCCGAGACATCGTCCTCCATAATGCTCTACTGTGCCCGCTGCGCAGGCGATGAATTCATCGTGCGCCTCGCCCTTCCGTACGAGACCGTCGTAGCTCCTTTGCGTGCGAACCGCCCCGTACTCATCTTCGCCGCCCTCGTTGGCGCGTCTGGGATCCTAATGGTGCTCCTCTTCATGTTCCGCCTCGTGGTGCGATACCGCACGCTCGCACGCGAACGCGAGGCCCAGGAGCGCGCCCTCGCCGAGACGCGCCGCCTCGCCGAGTTCCGCCGCGACTTCATCGCCAACGTCTCGCACGAAATCAAGACGCCGCTCACGGGAATACTCGGCGCCGTCGACATGCTGGAGACTTCCGGCGACGCCCTCTCCGAAGACGAGCGCCACGAGCTCATGAACATGCTGCGCCGCGAATCGACGCGCCTCGACGCGCTCGCGCGCGACATCCTGTCCCTCGCCCGCATCGAGCGCGGCGACGAGACAGGAGAAAACTCGTTCGCCCCAGCCGACCTAGCCGACGTGCTCTCCTCCGCCGCAGACCGTGTGCGCCCGCGCGCCGAAAAGGCAGGCGTGCGCCTGGTGGTGCATCCCGCCGATCCTCTTGTGGCGCAATGCGATTCCCGCCTCATCGAGCAGGCCCTCGTGAACCTTGCCGACAACGCCCTGCGCCACTCCGCCTCCCCAGACGTGGAGATGTCGCTATCGCCCTGCGATGGCGGCGCCGTGTTCACCGTCGAAGACCACGGCATCGGCCTCGCCGCGGCAGACCAGGCGCGCATCTTCGAGCGCTTCTACCGCGTGGACAAGTCGCACAGCCGCGAACAGGGCGGCACCGGTCTTGGCCTCGCGATAGTGAAGCACATCGCCACCCTCCACGGCGGCGACGCCCAGGTGGAGAGCGAACCCGGCAAGGGCTGCCGCTTCACCCTGCGCATCAAGTGCGGATGAACTCGTGGCGCGAGCCGCCCGACTCGTTGAGCGCGCCCCGCGCGGCAAGAACGCGCTTCACCTGCCGCGCAACCGCCGGCGCGGGATCCACCACCTTGGCGCGTCCCGCCGCAACGCGCGCGATGAGCGGAGCAAGATGCGGGAAATGCGTACATCCGAGCACCAGATGATCGGCCCCCGCCGCAAGAAGAGGCTCCACCTTCGCCCTCACCTCGGCCTCCGCGGCGGGACCGTCTAGCTCGCCGCGCTCGACGAGCGCAACAAATGAATCCGCCACGCACGTTATCACCGTAACGCCCTTTGCGAACCGCGCGCACGTCTCGCGGTAGAGCCTCCCGTTGAACGTGCCTTCCGTCGCGAGCACTCCCACAACGCCGCTCTTCGACTGCAGCGCGGCCGGCTTAACCGCGGGTTCCATGCCAACGAAAGGCACATCAGGCCATTCGGCCCTCAGCGCGTCTATCGCAGCGGCGGTGGCCGTGTTGCACGCCACAACGACCATCTTGCAGCCCTTCGCGAGAAGCGTGCGCACATGGCCGCGCGCAAGCTCGCGCACCTCGGCTGGCGGACGGCTTCCATACGGACAGTTCGCCGAGTCGGCAATGTACACCGTGTCCTCCGCCGGGAGAAGCGCCCTCACCGCGTCGCGTATGCAGAGTCCGCCCACTCCACTGTCGAAGAATCCTATCGGCGCTGCATTCATCCTCTCGCCCCCAGCATATCGCGCGCTCTGACGAGCTCGTCCTCACTCGGCGGGCGAACATCGCCCAGCGTGTATTCAAGGCCAAGCATGCGCCACTTCTCCTCGCCCATCGAATGGTACGGCAGCACGTCAACGCGCTCAACGTTGGGAAGCGTTGAAATGAAGTCGCCGAGGCGGCGCAGATCGTCCTCGGAATCCGTCACGCCCGGCACAAGCACATGGCGGATCCACACGCGCACGCCGAGATCTGCGAGGCGGCGGGCGCAGGCTAGGACGTTCGCGTTGCCCGCGCCGGTGAGCGCGCGGTGCGCGGCGGAATCGATGTGCTTCAAGTCAAGCAACACCGTGTCGCACGCGGCGAAGAGGCGCGCCTGCACGCTCGATGCAGGATCAAATGGCCCCGCCGCCGTGTCGAGGCAGGTGTTCACGCCCTCGTCGTGAGCACGTTCGAAAAGCTCCGCCACAAACTCCGCCTGCGCCATCGGCTCGCCGCCGCTCACGGTAATACCGCCCTCTTCGCCCCAGTATGGACGGTAGCGGAGAGCGCGGGCAAGCACATCCTGCGGCTCGGCTTCGGTCCAGCGCCCTCCCGCCCAGGTGTCGGGGTTGTGGCAGTAGCGGCAGCGGAACGGACAGCCATGCATGAACACGACGAACCGCACCCCTGGTCCGTCTGCCGCGCCGAAAGTCTCGTACGAATGGACGCGCCCCGTCATGGTTCGCGCACGGACAATGGACCAGGCTGCACACGGCCGCCGCTACGCTCAACATAGGCATGCCTCCTGTGCCGATAGCGCGGGGCCACGATGCGAACGTCGCCGTCGTGCACGTAGATCGGCCCGGAAATCGAGTTGAACGAGTCTAGCGTCACGCGCCCCTTCCCGCGCTGCACAAGCGTGGGCTTCTCCACCCAGAACTGCGAGGCAAGGAACTCGCTCTCACCGCGGTCGGAAGGCGCAAGCCAGATGCCGGCCTTCTCGACGGACGAAGCGCTGTCGAACGGGACGATCTGCGCAAGAACTGCGTTGAGGCGGCTTGACGGCGCCTGGTCCACCACCACCCCGCGCGCGCCAGTGTCAGTGCCGTGGATGAAGAGATTCACCTTGTTCCGGCCGTAGAACGCAATGCCATCCCGCGCCGCATACAGGAACGTGCCCACGATCGTCTCGTCCACGCAGTCGCGGAACACGAACCCCTCCAGATGCTCGC
>CAMIVJ010000017.1 GCA_946401765.1 uncultured bacterium
GCACCCCATATTACAATGAAATCGGCCACACGCGCCGCTGACGCTCGAAGCCCTTGACGAATATCGCGGGCTCCGGGCGCGCCGGGCAGACGTGTTCGCACGCGCCGCATCCGATGCAGGCGCCCTTGTCCACCACGGGAAAGCCCTCGACGATGTGGATCGCCTTCACCGGACACTTCCGGGCGCATGCCGTGCACGACACTCCATCCGAAATGCGTATGCAACGGTCCTTCTTCCAGATCGCGTGCCCCATGTGCACGTTCTTGCGCTCAAGGCGCGGGATCACCTCTATCGCTCCGGCAGGGCACACCTTTCCGCACGCGTAGCTGCAGCCGATCAGGCAGTAGCCGCGACGGAAGTCCATCTCCGGCTGGCCGAACCGCGCAAGGCTAGTCGAAGCCGTGAGGCAGTTGCCGCGGCAGTTCGCGATGCAGAGCCCGCACGCGACGCACTTCAGGTTGAACGCCGTCCTGTCCGCGGCGCCAGGCGGCAGAACAGGCGCGGGGCGCTTCGGCACGCCAGGCAGCGAGACGTCAGCGAATCCGCCGTCCGTCGTCTTCTCGGCCGCCTTCACCGCGGCGAGCACGGCAACGCCCTTGAGCGCGTCGCGTCTGGTGACGCCGTCAGCCGCGGCATCGGAATCGGGCTTTGCGCGGCCCTTCAGGTCGCTTTTCCCCGCCTCGAAGCACGCCCTGCAGTTGCCGCATCCCCTGCCCACCGAATGGTGAAATGCGCTCTTCTTCGACAAGAGGCAGAAGAGCGTTCCAACCGGACACACCCAGTTGCACCACACGCGTCCCCTTCCAATCGCCGCAAGCACCACCACCACGGCGAAGAGGACGACGCCGGGCACGAACAGCGTAAGCGCCTTGCCGTAGATGGAGTAGGGCGTGGCCAGCCAGCCGACCGCTCCGAACCCAGTGGCGGCGAGCAGCGCCGCGAGCGCGAAGAGCGTCCAGCGCACCGCGCGCTGCGCCTTCGTCTCGGGCAGGCGAGTGCAGACGCGCCGCACCTTCGTCTTGGCATGGAACATCCAGTTCACGAGCGACTGGATGATTCCGAGCGGACAGAGGCATTCGCAGAAGAGCCTCCCCACGATCGGCGTGAGAAGCAGCACCACGAGGAACGTCACCGTCGCGGCAGGCTGGATGCGGCACGCAAGGCCGGTGGGCGCGCCAAAGAACGCGGCGGTTACGCATCCCAGCGTCACGGCCGCCACAAGCATCTTCAGAATCTTCTTCATCGCCCGGCCTCCGCGTTCTTCAGCGTGTCGATCCATGCGTCGATCGACGCAAGCTCCTTAGGGATGTCGATCGACTGCGGGCAGTGCGGATTGCATCTGCCGCATCCCGTGCAGTGCTCCGCGCGGCGCAGATCTTCGGGAACGGCCTTCGCGTACATTCGAAGCGCTTCGCGCGCGGTTGGCCGCGTCTTCGACGTCAGAACAGCGTTGCGGAACGTGAAAATCGCCGGGATGTCGAGCCCGTACGGGCACGGCATGCAGTAGTTGCAGCAGTTGCACGGAATCGTGTTCAGCCTCAGCAGCGCCACGGCCGCGCGCTCCAGCGCCGCGAGCTCCGCCTCGGAGCAAGGCTTCATCGGCGAGCAAGTGACGACGTTCTCCTCGATGTGCTCCGTGCGCGTCATGCCGGATAGGATGGTCGTAACGTTCGGAAACGTTCCGCAGAAGCGGAGGGCCCACTTCGCGAGCGTCGCCTCGGGATCGAGCGGAACGAGCTCCTTGGCGATCGCGTAGTTGTAGCGCGCGAGGCGTCCGCCCAGCAGCGGCTCCATGACGACGATTGGGATTTTCAGCGCCGTGAGCCGTTCGTAGAGGTACTT
Source organism: uncultured bacterium (assembly GCA_946401765.1). Classification (GTDB taxonomy): domain Bacteria; phylum Verrucomicrobiota; class Kiritimatiellia; order RFP12; family UBA1067; genus RUG572. Next base: position 1,843 of record CAMIVJ010000017.1, read on the forward strand.
CGCGTCGAGGTTGCGGGCGTTGACCTCCTTTGCGTGGCGCCAGTCAACGTAGTTCATCTGTATCTGGCAGAAGTCCCACTTGTACTCGCCGTGATGGCCGAGGCACCATTCGAAGACCTTGGGGTCGCCGTGGAAGGAGAATCCCAGGTTGCGGATGCGCTTCTCCTGGCGCAGCTTCAAGCACCAGTCGAGCGCGCCGTTCTCGAGGTAGCGCTGCGAGAACATCTTGAAGCCGCCGTTGCCCACGGAGTGGAGGAGGTAGTTGTCGATGTAGTCCGTCTTGAGATATTCGAGCGACTTCTCGAACATCTTCCTGCACTCGTCGAGAGGGAACTGCTGCGGCGCGAAGTTCGAGAGCTTTGTCGCAAGAATGTAGGCGCCGCGCGCGTAGCCGCTCGCCTTGAGGGCGCGGCCGAGGTGCGCCTCGGAGCGGCCCATGCAGTATGCGGGCGAGGTGTCGAAGTAGCTGACGCCCTGGTCGAGCATGTACTTGACCTGCGAGTCGAGGAGCTTCTGGTCGATGTCGGCGCGCGACGTGCCGGGAATCGGCTTGCCGCCGACGCGCCCTGCGGCGTTCAGCCCGTCAACAGTTGGCAGGCGCATCGCGCCGTAGCCGAGCAGCGAGACCTTGCGTCCGTCTTTTGTCAGCCTTGTCGTCATTGCCTCTCCTTTTGCCCTGTCCTGCTTGCCACGTACACGCCGGCAAGGATGAGCGCGCCGCCGCACACGCCCGACGCAGTGAGCGCCTCGCCGAGAAACGCCACCGCGAACGCGACACCTATGACCGGCGTGAGATAGAGCCCAACCGACGCCCTCACCACGCCGAGCGACCGGCAAGCGTAGTTCCAGAGCGCGAAGCTCGCGGCGGACGCAAACACGCCAAGGAATCCGAAGTTCACCCAGTTCGCCGCCCTCGAGAAGCGTTCCGCGTTTCGCGCGCAGTCGAACGTAACCGCGAACACGCCGTCCACAGCCCTTCCGCCCGCCTCGGTGGCCCCCCATGCGACGAGCGGCGCCATCATCAGAAGCGACCACACGAACGCCCTGCGCATGGCCAAGGCCGGCGGCACTCCCCGTCTGTTCGCCACATCGACCAGCATCGAGTAGAACCCCCACGACGCCATCGCGCCAATCGCCATCAGGTCGCCCACAGGACGCAGCTCAAGCTCGGCCCCCGCGCCCAGGCTCACCACCGCCACGCCGCCGACCGCCACCAGCGATCCGACGACGAACGCCGCCGACATCGACTTGTCCTTCATGAACATCCTCGTCACCACGGCCGCCATTATCGGCGCGAAGGAAACGAGTATCGCCACGTTGCTCGCGTTCGTGTAGTATATCGCGCAGTTCTCCAGGAACTGGTAGGCCGCAATCCCCGTGAAGCCCATAGCCGCGAAAAGAGGCTCGTTGCCCGCTCCGCGCGGCGACGACGTCCGCCGAGAAGCCGCCCCGAAGAGCGCCAGCGCCGCCCAGGCGAGCGTGAAGCGCACGATCTGTATCTCGAGCGAAGAGAAGTCGCGCAGCAGCACGCGCGTGCTCGCGTAGGTGATGCTCCACACTACGATGGAGAACGCGGCGGCCATCCATCCCAAACAGCTCCCCTCCAGAAGTTTCCGGGGCTTGCGCGCGTCTGTGGCCATCTGTCTCATTGCAGTCACGATCCACTGATGCCCGGCGCGAAGCGGCGGATGGTGCGCGAGGCGCCCCAAAGCACCGCGGCCGCGGCGAGAATTGCAGGCTCGGGCGCCACGAGCATGAAGCCGAGCTGCAGGTAGAGAAGCGCGCCTATCGCGCGGCCAACGGCGGCGCGGCGCTCGGCCGGACCATGCGCGCACCAGAGCGGCGACACAGCCGAACACCACGTGATGAACGTCCAGAGGCAGCCCAGAACGGGCAGCATGAGAAACGAATACGTGACGCGCGGATCAGGCAGGTTCATGCGGCATGCGAGAACAGGCACGAAAGCGGCAAGCGGCGCAAATGCGGCAAGCCCCAGCAGATAGCGCCGGTTGCCTAGCCCCTCGCTCTCGGTCTCCTCGCCTTCAGAGAGCTTCGTCACCGCCGCTATGTAGAGCATCCACCCGCCTGCCGCGAGGATCAGCGCCGCGCACGCGGCGAAGAACATCACGCCCGGATCGCCTGGATGCATGATCGTCGAACAGCGCGCAAGCCCGGGCACGTATAGGGCCGCGCCGCCCGCGATCATGCTGAGGCCCCTGCACGCGCCCATCAGCAAAGAGCCCTTCACGCGGTTGTAGAGGCAGATCGCGCCCACAAGCAGAAGAGCCATCGCCCACCAGACCAAAGGCAGCGACGCGCAGGCGCCCATGACTGCGGCAAGGGCAAGGCAGATCGCGCGGGCGCTCTTCGCGGCGCGCATGGATATCGCCCCGGAGGGGATGGGACGGTGCGGTGAGCGCTGCGCGTCTTCAGGCGCACCGACCACATCGTTGTCCGCAAGGCCGAACATGTAGAGGAAAAGCGCGGCGGCCGCAGCCGCGAGCGCGCGGGGCGCGCAACCGCGGATGATTTCGGGGAATGCGGCTGCAATGAACGCCGCCCCCGCCAGGGCGTCGCCCGGGGCGGTGGGCAGGTTCGGAAGGCGGAAGAACGAAAGCCACGGCGCGATGCGCTTGCGCAGGGGAACGCGCTCCACGCGCACGCTCTCGCGCGAACGAGCGGACGAAATGCGCGATGCGCGGCGCAGGAAGCGCGCGTGCGAGAAGAACGGCGGGATGGTGAAGAAGAAGGCGAGAACGTCTGAGATCGGATGAGACACCCAGATTGCGAACATGTGGTCGGAGAAGAGATACGGAAGCAGCCAGATGCACGGCAGCAGGCAGAGGCACTGCCGCATCATCGAAAGCAGGATTGCAGTCTTGGGATGGCCGATGGACTGGAAGTACGTGGTCGCCACCACGTTGAGGCCGATGCACCAGAGCATGCAGTTTGCGAGGCGCAGGTCGCCCGCGACAAGACGCAGAAAGCCGGCGTCCCTGCCGTCGGTGAACACGCGAGCGATCACCCCTGGGGCAAGGACGTTCGCGGCCGAGGCGACGGCCACGCACGCCGTCGTTATCCAGAAGCCGAGGATAAGCGCGTCGCGCACTCTGCCATAGCTGCGCGCGCCCCAGTTGAAGCCCATTATCGGCGCAAGCCCCTGCTGCACGCCCATCACCGGCATGAAGAAGAACATGACCGACATCTGGAAGATGCCGAGCGACGCGATCTGGGCGGTGGCGGCTTCGCGGCCGGTCGCCCACTTCGCGAACGCCATCTGCATCGAGACGGTTATCAGACTGCCCATCAGCTGCTGCAGGGCGGGCGAGAGGCCGATGCCCGCCGCCCGCCGCGCATACTCGCGGTAGAACCGCACGCACCCAAGGCGAAGGCGCACCACGCTGTGTCCGGGCCTGTAGTACCACAGCGCGCAGAGGCACGAGAGGAACATCGCGATGTTGGTGGCCCAGGCGGCGCCGGCCACGCCCATCTTGAATGCGAAGATGAACAATGGGTCGAGCACGAGGTTCGTGCCGAAGCCCACCACCATGCACATCATGGACGGCAGCACGCCGCCTTCGCTGCGCATCGCCGCAGAGAGGCCGAAGGCGAGATGCGAGAAGAGATGCGAGAAGAGGACGAGGCGCAGATACGTCTTCGCCTGCTCAAGGGCGCCCGGCGTCACCCCGCTGCCGCCCGTCGCGCGCAGAATGGGGTCGAGAAACACGAACACGAGCGGCGGCAGCACGAAGAAGAACGCAAGCTTGAACGCCACAAGCTCGCCGAGTATCTTGTCGCAGGCCGGGCGGTCGCCCGCGCCGAGCTTGAGGGATATGAGCGCCGAGTGGCCCGCGCCCACGAACACGCCGAACGCGCCGAACACCATCATCACCGGAAAGGCGAGGGTGAGGCCGGCCATGGCGTCCTGTCCGCAGCCATGGCCGATGTACGCGCGGTCCACGATGGTGTAGAGCGCGTTCAGCGTCATCGAGACGAGGGCTGGCCACGAAAAACGCAGCAGAAGGCGCCCGAGAGGCGCCTCCGCCAGGTCCTTGAGTCTGGAGTCGGGCATTGCCTAGAACACCACCGCCACGCCGTCGCCGAGGGCCTTGCGAATGCGGGCCATCTCGTCGGCGTGGATCGGGCAGCCGGAGAGGACGAGCGAATCGAGGCGGCGCCACGGGGAAAGGTCTGCGGGAAGCTTGGATATGCGGCAGCCGCTTAGCGAGACGCTCTTTAGGGCGGGGAGCCCGACGAGCCAGTCGGGCACCTCGGTGATGAAGTTGGCGTCGAGCGACAGATCCTCGAGGCGCGTGCAGGACTTCAAAAACGCCGGCACCTCCTTGAGCTTGTTGCGGCGGGCGTAGAAGCGGCGCAGATCGCCGAGCTTGCCGAGGGAGTCGGGCAGCGAGACGATCTGGTTCTCGTTGAGGCGCAGCCACTTCAGCTTCACGGCGCCGCCGAGGGACTCGGGAACGCCCGTGAGCTTGTTGCCGTCGAGGTTCAGGTAGGTGAGCGCGGGCAGCGTGGCGAGCGCGTCGGGCAGCTCCTTGAACTCGTTGCGCACGAGATAGAGGTGCTCGAGCGACTTCATGGCGAACACCTCCTCCGGCACGGCGGCCAGCTGCCGCTCCGAGAGGTCGAGCTCGCGGAGATTGGGCAGGTCGGCGAGGGCGCCCTTCTCGAGCGGCTCCGCGCCGCCGCGCAGGTAGAGGCGCGTCACGTCGGCGCGGTTCGTGGCGGCGAGAGCCTTGAGCGACGTCACGGGCGTCGCGTCAGGCGGACGGCCCCGGTTGTCGAAACAGCCGGCGCAGACCGCGCAGAGCGCAAGCGCGAGCAGAGGAAGCGACTTGTCCATGCTAAACAGCTCCTTGCGCGCCGGCTCACTCGCCGGCCTTTATCTTGTCCCAGGCCTCGATGTACATCTTGCGCACTTCGGGCTTGTCGTCGAAGTCGCGCAGCACCTCGCCGCGCTTGATCGTGTCGGCGTCCTTCACGATGAGCGCCTTCAGCTCGGGCTTGAGCGCTTCAAGCGCCGCCTTGACGGGCATTGGGGCGCAAACGCTCTCCATGTTGGCCTTGGCCATCTCGGGACGGTACATGAAGTCGATGAACTTGTGGGCGAGCTCCTTCTGCGGGGCGTCGGCCGCGATCACCATCTCGTCGAACGCGATCGTGAAGCCCTCCTTGGGAAGAGAGAAGCCCACCTTGTCGTCCTCGAGCATGATCTGCGTGACGTCGGAGGAATACCCGTGGCCGACGAACCACTCGCCTGCCGCGACGGCGGTCTTGTACTGCTCGTTGTCGAACTTCGCGATGTTCTTCTTCCAGCCGATCACCACCTCAACGGCCTTGTCCAGCTCCTCCTTCTTCTCGGAGTTGAGCGAATAGCCGAGGGACTTGAGAGCGGCGCCGATGGTCTCGCGCATGTCGGAGAGAAGCGACATGCGCCCCTTGAGGGCGGCGGTCTCGTAGATCTTCCAGCTGTCCACGGGAACGTCCTTAGCGATCTTGTCCTTGCGATACGCGATGCCCGTGTAGGTGACCATGTATGGGGCGTTGTAGGTGAACGACGGGTCGAGGATGGAGTTCGCGAAGGCGGCGTCGAAGTTCTTCTTCACGTTGGGGATCTTCGAGTGGTCGAGGGGGATGATCATCTTGTTCTTCGCCATGAGCGGAATCTGGTAGGAACTTGGGGTGATGATGTCGTATCCCGTGGAGCCTGCCTGAAGCTTCGCGTACATGGCCTCGTTCGAGTCGAATGTGTCGATCACGACCTTGCAGTTGTTCTCCTCCTCGAACTTGCTCTTCACGTCCTCGTCCACGTAGTCGCTCCACGTGTAGATGTGCAGTTCGGGCTTGGAGGGGCCGCATCCTGCGATCATGCCGAGGGCGAGCGCCGCGCCTGCGAGTGATTTGACGTTCTTCATTCTACTGGGTTCCTTTCTTGTTCGGTTTCTTCAGATTCCTGCGGGGGCTCTTCGCCAGAAGCGGCGTCCGCACGTGGCTGCTCGGGATCGTTGTCGAGCAGCTCATCGTAGAAGATGGCGGTCGCCGTAGATGGATACGGCTCCAGGAAGAACTGGGCGATGCCGCCGATCTGGATCGCCAACTTCACGAGCACCACGAGCAGATACCATCCGATGAAGCTGATGGCAAGGCAGAAGAGCCGCCAGCGGTTGCCCTCCATGAGCCGCTTCGACTCGTCGATGCATCTGAGCGCCGTCCAGTCGGGATGGTCGATCTGCAGAAACGGCGCCATCGCATAGGAGTACGCCGCGCGAACGCCCGGCACGATCAGCAGCAGCAGCTGGAGGAACACGAACGTGTCGCGCCACAGGATGAGCGTGACCATGCGCCAGCCATTTCCCCATCCGCTGAATGCATGGGCCGTCTTTATTCCGCCTCGTGCTGCGGCAATCGCCATTGCGTTCCTGCTCCAGGTAGCGAAGCCTATCAGGTATAAGAACACCACCACCACGACAGCCGAGATGACCACAGAGCCGGCGATTATGCCGGGCTGAAGGTCTCCAATTCTATCGCCCAAGCTTGTCAGCAGGGCCATCGCGTCGTCCAACGACTCCCCGCAGCCTCCGGGATTCCCCTTCGCAGCCATGGCCGCCATGACCACCACGAACCCCACTACGACCATGATGCACGGCAGCACCGCCAGCACGCCCACCGCAGTCAGAAGCAGCTGCGCCAGGAGGAAGGTGCCGTAGGTGTCTTTTTCACGCAACGCCTGCCAGGCGAGCGCCCTCGTCTCTTTTGCAATTCTCATGGCTATGCTCCAAAGCACATTATCTGCCTCTCGAACCCGAACGTCATCGCGATCAGAGCGGAGCGTATCCACATGCCGTTACGCATCTGACGCCAGTACATGGCGCGGGGATCATGGTCGCAGCAGACGGCGATCTCGTCGCGGCGCGGAAGCGGGTGCATGATGATGCCGTCCCTTGGAAGCAGCTTCAGCTCCTCCGCGCCGAACTTGAAGTGGCTCGTGTCGATCTTCGCGCTCTCGCCCTTCGACTGGTCCCACTCGTCCTGGATGCGCGTCATGTACACGGCGTCGGAGAGCGTCACCGCCTCGCGCAGGTTCTGCGACACGGCGAACTCCACGCCCTTGGCGCGCAGGATCTCCAGCACGTCCTCCGGCACCTGCAGCTGCGGCGGCGCCACGAACACCTGGCGGATGTTCTCGAAGTTGGTGAGAAGGTAGCTGAGCGAGCGCACGGTGCGCCCGCGCATGAGGTCGCCGCAGAACGTCACCGTGCGGTTCCTGAGGCCGCCCTTCGTCTCGAACGAGCGCAGGAGCGTGTAGATGTCGAGAAGCGCCTGCGTGGGATGCTGGTCCTTGCCCGAGCCGGCGTTGATGATCGGAATCGGACGCGACGAGTTGGAGAGCTCCCAGGCCATGTGCTCGGCGAGGCCCTTCTCCGGCGTGCGCATTATGATCATGTCGAAGTACGACGAGAACGTGCGTATCGAATCCTCGTGCGACTCTCCCTTGAACTCGGAGGACGTCGCCGAATCGCGCACGCTTCCAGTCGTGAGCCCCAGTATCTGGCACGCCGCGAGATGCGAGAGGAACGTGCGCGAGCTCGGCTGCGAGAAGTAGAGCATCGCGCGCTTGTGCGGCAGAAGCGACTTCAGGTAGAGCGCGCCCTCCTTGCTCTTCGCCATGAAGCGGATGCGGTTCGCGAGCGCGGCGAGGCGCTCGAGCAGCGGCTTGTCGAACTGCTGCGCAAAGAGGGTGTGGTATGGGGTGGCCGGTATCTCGTAGTTCTCGAGATACGGCTTCTTCGCCTCGAGGGGCAGGGCCTCAAACTCCGGCCAGGCTATCTCTGTGAGCTTATGCATGTGCCGTCCTTCCTTTCCTAGAGCATGCCGGTTCCCCGCAGCCGCGTCTCCTGCGCGATCATGATCAGGACGTAGGCCACGAAAGAGAGTATCCACAGCGCGCCGGCCCGGCGGCCTATGCGCCCCGCCTCGCTCGGCCTGCGCCAGTTGAAGCCGAATATGAACACGAACGCCGTGACGCCGGCCATCATCGGAATGTCGCGCGAGACGATGTAGCGGCTGTACCCGCTGAACGGGGCGATTACTCCGGCCAGGCCCACGACGGCGAGCATGTTGAAGAGGTTGGAGCCCACGATGTTGCCGATCACGAACTCGTGCTCGCCCCTGCGGGCCGAGGCGACCGCGCTCGCGAGCTCGGGAAGAGAAGTTCCTGCCGCCACTATCGTCAGGCCGATTATGAGATCGTCCACCTCCAGCACGTCGCGCGCGAAGTCCACGCATCCCCACACGAGCAGGTGAGACGACGCCACTAGCAGCGCCAGCCCGAAGACAAGCAATGCGAAGTCGACAACGCGCAGTGGCGGACGCTCGACGCTCTTGACCTTCAGCGGCGAACCGCCCCCCTGCATCTTCTGGTCGTAGATGCAGTAGGCCGGCATCACCAGCGCGAACAGCGCCAGCAAGACCACGCCGTTCGAGCGCTCGAACGCCATGTCCTTCACGAGCAGCAGCGAAAGCCCCGTGACCGCCATCAGCAGCGGCACGCCTATCTTGCATATAGACGGCTTCACCTTCAGCGGCCATATCACGGACGACACGCCGAGAATCAGCGCGATGTTGAATATGCACGATCCGTACGCATTGCCGAGAGACAGGTTGGAGTGCTTCGCCATTCCGGAGAGAACCGACACCGCAAGCTCCGGCGCGCTCGTGCCGAAGCCTATCACCACCATGCCAACGATCAGCGGCGACATTCCGACCGCGCGCGCAATGCGCGCCGCCGCCGAAATGAAGCGGTCGGCGCTCCAGCACAGCGCAGCGAGGCCTCCCACGATGAAGACCAGCGAAAGCACCAGAGGAATGTTACTGTTCAAGTCCACATTGGCTCCTAAATTGAATACGGCGATATTCTACCAAAAACTCCCGCATGGCACAACACATCACATTCCTGCCGCGAGATCCGCGTACACGCCCACGAGCGACTTATACGCCTTGGCAAGCAGCTTCGTGCGGCCGCGGTAGAACTCGACGCGCGAAGGGTCCGGGGCGATGGTCTCGGACGTCTTGAGAAGATCGTCCACAACGTCGAATCCCGGGAACATGCCGCACGCCACGCCGCCGATTATGGCGGCGCCCATGGACGTCGCCTCGGCCGTGGACTGAAGCGTATGCACCGGGCAGCCGCATGCGTCCGCGAGGATCTGCCGCAGCACGCGGCTCTGCGCGCCTCCGCCGATGATCCTGAGGCCGCCGTCGAACGACACGCCGCCGTTCCGGAAGATGTCCACGATGTACCCGAGGTTCATCGCCACCCCCTCCAGCACCGCGCGCAGCATGTCGGCGCGCTTCGTCGCGAGATTGAGCCCTATGAACGCGCCGCGCGCGTCCGGATTCCACCACGGCGTGCGCTCTCCCAGCATGTACGGCAGGAAGAGCACGCCATTGGCGCCGGCTGGCGAGGAAGCGGCCTTCGCGTCGATCAGCGCATACTTCGAGCCTCCAGCGCGCGCCGCCTCGGCGGCCTCCTCGGCGCACAGCTGCTCGGCAAGCCACTTGAAGCTCGACCCGGCAGTCTGCATCGTGCCCGACGGATGCAGATATCCCGGCACGCAGTGCGCCCAGTTCATCGTGCGCATCTCAGGATCCACAACGGGATCCTTGACCGTGAGCGCAATCCAGCTCGAAGAGCCCATGCAGTTGTACGCCGAGCCTGGCCTCACGCATCCCACGCCCACGCCAGCCGCGCTTCCATCGCCGCCGCCAACCGCTACGGGCGTGCCTTCGAGAAGCCCTGTCGCGGCGGCCGCCTCGGAAGTGACGCCGCCGAGGATCGCCGTGGATGGCAGCGCCTCGGGAAAGAGGTCCTGCGGGATTCCGGCGCAGGCAAGGACCTCCTCCGACCACTTGAATGTGTTTATGTCGAACGCGTTCGTGCCGCTCGCGTCGGAGTAGTCGGTGGCCATGCGCCCCGTGAGGCGGCAGTTCACGTAGTCCTTCGCGCAGAGCGTCTTCGCCGTCTTCGCGAAAACATCTGGCTCGTTCGCGCGCAGCCACATGAGCTTCTCGAGGGAGTAGGAGGCGCTCACGCGGTGGCCGACGATGCGGTAGAAGTCGGCAAGTGACATCCGCGAAAGGATGGCGTCTGCCTCGGCAGTCGCGCGCTGGTCGCAGTAGAGCATGGACGGCCTGAGGGCGCGCCCTTCCGCGTCAACGGGCGTGCAGCCCATCATCTGCCCGCTCAGCGCCACCACCGCCACGTCGCGCGGATCCACGCGCGCGCGCGCCAGCAGCTCCCGCGTGGAGTCGCACACGGCCTTCCACCAGTCGTCTGGATTCTGCTCGGCCCAGCAGCCGTTGAAGAAGCGCGTGTCGTAGGCTGCGAGCACGCTTGCGCATGCCGTGCCGTCAGCCGCGTACAGAGTGGCCTTGTTGCCGCTCGTTCCAAGGTCATGCGCCAGGATGTAGTTCATGCTTTGCTCCCGCAGCAGTCAGCCGTCGTTTCAGTTTGCCGGCAGCCATTCGCCCTGCTCCATCAGGCCGCGTATGGTGTTGGGCTCGAGCGAGCTGTCGCTGAGGATCATGGCGTCCTGCCGGGAGTTTATCCACGAATTCTTGAAGAACGCGGAGCGCTCCACCTTCTGGCCAGGCTCGAACGGGTTGTCCACCGTCACCACGTCGCGTATCCCCTCGCTGCGCCACTTGCGCACGCGATCGAGTATTGCGGCAGTGTCGGCCTGCGTCTGGCGCCATATATCCCACCCCTCGTTGCGTCCCTGGATCGTGCCCCCCACGAGCGCCCTGAACGTGCTGTCGCGCCTATCCGCCCACGCGCGGTTCACGAACGCCGAGGCGAACATGCGCCCTCCGTCGCGAAGCGCCTCGCCCATCTTCCCGGGCGGCGCGATCACCAGAATCGGCGACACTCGCACAAAGCTGCACAACTTCGGAACTCTTGGATTCGGCACCGCGCTGATCGACACGGCAAACGACGTCACGTACTTCGCCTCGCAGCGCACGCCGCCGTACGTGCATTGGAAAGTGCCCTCGAACCCGAACGCGTTCACAGTGGAGAATGTGGTTCCGCGCTTGTAGGATGCGGCGAGCATCTTCGTGATCGGCGGCACATTCTGCGTGAAGCGCCCGCCTACGGCCGTGAACTCCGAAAGCCCCGGCTCCACGATGCCTCTGTTTATCTCAGCTGCAAGGTTCTGCGCCATGACGTTCGGGTTCTGGAACTCCGCAAGACGCTGCGGCGTGAGCACTTCGCTGGACATCGCCATGGGGCCGACGGTCTGCACCAGCAGATGCCTCTTCGGCGAAGAGAGTATGGTCGATGCAAGGAACTTGTTGTCGCCGCGCATGTTCCACACGATCATGCCCTTCCCCGTCCAGTCGGCGTCGAGGCGATAGCATATCGCAGGCAGCCCGAGAGCGGGGTCCCACATCACGAACATCTTCTTCCCGCCGGACTGCGACTCGGCGCCAGCCGTCAGCGACGCGGCGCAGAGAACGCCCGCAACCGCGACGCGCGCGGCGGACATGCTGGAATTCAGTTGACTTGTCATAGGTCTCCTTTCAGCCGCGCAGAAGGCGGATTCCGGCCACGCGAAGGCTTGCGCCGGGAAGGTGGTTGTTGAATGTGATGTTGCAGGAGGCGGGGAACGAGCCGTCCGCCGGAGTTGTGAACGTGAACACGTAGCGCAGCGTGCCGGGAGAGCCAGATGCCGTGAGGGCGCTGCTGGCCGATACGCTTCCGCCCGAGCGCGGGGCGAGGCGCACGCGCCAGCCGCACCAGTCGCCGTCCGGCAGGCAGCTGTCGAGGTCCAGCACGAGCTGGTGGCGCTTTCCGGGCACAAGATTCGCGAACGCATTCTCGGGGAGCCACAGCGTGCCCTGCCCGGTGGACGGCGCGAACCTGCCGCCTACGGTCTCCTCCACCGCTTCATTGTATTCGGTGAAGCGAAGCTTGCGCGCGGGAGGCTCGATCTTCCACAGCTCTTCGGGGGCTGGCTCTCCAGGCATGGTCGCCGCCTGCGAAGCGATGTCCGCGCCGGCGCGGTAGAAGAAGTCGAGCGGACGCACCGACACGCGGTATTCGCCGCGCGGCGAGAAGAAGCCCGAGGCGAGAACGTGGCTGATGACGCCTGTGCGGTCGGCCTTCGCCTTCCAGAATTCGCTGAACACGTCGTCCCGCGAGAAGGCCTCCCATTCGCCGAGCGCGTTTCTGCGCTCGCACTGGATGCGGTACATGAACGCCTGGGGCGTGGTGGCGTCGTCGAACTTCACCTCGAAGCCAGAGGCGACGGGCTTCACCTCCACCTTCGCGCCGTCATTGAATGCCGGCAGTCTCTTCACGCGCGCGGCGGCGCGGGCGGGCGCGTAGGGTGCGGCGGAAGGATCGAACGGAAGAGGCACCACCCATGGAGGGGCGATCTCGGAGCCGTCGCGCACGTCGTGGCGATGGAAGACGAGACGGTCGGCAAAGACGTCCATCACAATCGCGCCGAAGTTGGGCTTCGCCTGGCGAGGCGGGGTTGAGCCGGACGCAAAGCCGCCCCAAGTCTGGAGGCAGCCGATGTTCACGGCCGTGAACTCGCCCTGCCATATCTGGCGCTCGTTCGCGAGCGAGCCGTGAACGTGCCCCGAAAGCGACACCACCTGCGGGAAGCGGTTGAGCATGCGGCGGCATCTCTCGCTGCCCCATTCGCGGCTGTGGAACGTGGTGCCGGCGGGCGGCAGGTGGTCACACACGAACACCGGCTTTCCGGGGTTGGCGGCACAAACGCGCTCGACGGTCTTCTCGTATTCCTCCCACGAGGGGAAACCCTTCATGCCTACGTTCTGCGTGGCCACCACGAAAGGAAGGCCCTTCCACACGAAGTCGCAGAAAGGCGGATTGGGGGCCTCTAGCTGCTTGCGCACATTGGCGTATGCGGCCACAGGATCCCATTTGCCGCCCAGCACCTTGTCATGGCTGATGAGGTCGTGCCAGGCGTACACGAAGACCTCCTTCGGACGCGACGTCGGGTCGGGAAAGACCTCGTTGACGGTCTGCCTGTAGAAACGATAGCCCTGGGGATAGTGGCGGTCGGCGATGTCGCCGCAGTTGATCACCATCTCCGCACCCTTGGCCTTGAAGAGCGAAAGCGCGGCACGCACGCGGGAGCAGCTTTCAAGAGTCGTCTCAACATGGGTGTCGGTAATGAGTCCTATTCTGGCGATGCGTTCACCGCCGTCACCCGCCACGCCGAAAAGCGGGCTTGTGCCGGCAGCCACCATGCCGCCAATGAACTCACGTCGTTTCATTATATGCCTCTCCTTGCTCGTTGCCGTCTGAAAAACCGCACCATATCATACCATTGTGCTAAACGCGCGTCAATAGAGAATCGCTATTTTGAGGAACTCCGGCATTTTGAATCAATGTAAATCCACTATTGAAATGCAAGCTAGAAAATGATATAATTGTGCCAAATGGTTTCACTGGGACTAAATGGCGCACATGAAGAAGTTTTTCAAGAAAGTCGCTGACCGCATCGACAAGCTCGATGCGGCAGATCGTCGTCATCAGTTCGAGGCCCTTGCCAACGAAATCGGGTTTCTGGAGTCCGTCTTCAACACGCTTTCGGAGGGGGTGCTCGTGATAGACGCTAGCGGTATGCTGATGTATTCCAACAGCATTGCCGAGCGTCTGGCGGCATGTCCCTTCTCGCGCGGACGCGGCAAGCCCATACGCGACATGCTGCCGGGCTGGGACTGGGACCGCCTGCTGAACCCCTCCGCCGAGGGCGCAGGCTGGGCGCGCAAGGCCTCCTGCGAGATCGAGATCGCCTACCCCGAGCGCCGCATACTCGAGCTTGGCTCCCTTCCAAACGGCAGCGCCGTCGTCGTGATCATCCGCGATGTCACAGGGGAGCACGCGCGCGCGGCGGACGCGCGCGAGAGCGAGCGCACGGACGCCATCCAGGACCTTGCCGCCGGTCTCGCGCACGAGATCGGCAACCCGCTAAACGCCCTTTCAATGAATCTGCAGCTCATGGCCCGCGAATTCCGCAAAGAGCCGGACTCCGCCCGGCGTGAGCGTCTGCTCGCAGACGTCGCGACCGCCCAGAACGAGATCCGCCGCATCATCGACATCAACCGCGGCTTCCTCGAGGCGATGCGTCCCGTTCGCCCCAATCTGGTGCCCGGCTCGCTGGCCGATCCCCTTCGCGACACTCTCGAGACTCTCAAGCCGCAGATCGAGAACCGCTGCATTCACGTGACCCTTGACCTTCCCCCCGCCCTTCCGCTAGTCGCACTCGACCGCGCGCAGATGGAGCAGGTGTTCTTCAACCTCGTGAAGAACGCGCTCGAGGCCATGAAGGACGGCGGCGAGCTTTCGATTGCGCTTGATTCCAGCGACGACTCCGTCACCGTGTCGTTCCGCGACACGGGCGCGGGCATGGCGCCAAGCGCAGTCGCTGCGCTCTTCGAGCCGTACCGCACCACGAAGAAGCAGGGAACGGGCCTTGGCCTGATGCTTTCGCGCAGAATCGCACGCGCACATGGCGGCGACATAGACGTGGAGTCCAAGGAAGGCGAAGGCACCAAGTTCACCGTAATTGTCCCCCGCCTCGAAAAGCGCGTCAGGAGCCTCACGTGAAACTTGTTGCCAGGGA
>CAMIVJ010000018.1 GCA_946401765.1 uncultured bacterium
TGAACGGGAATGCGCTTTCTAGCGGGACGAACTCCGTGGCAGTGCCGAGCGTATCCAGAGAAGGCGCGTGGTACAGGCGCACCTTGCCGTTGACTTCGCGCGCCGACTCCACCCCGTGCAGCGTGAGCCTGCCGCCCACGATGACCCGGCCGATGGCGTCGATCTCGATGGATGGAATCGATATCTCGATCTCCGGCTCCGTCTCGGGAAGCGCGTTCACCAGGTAGCAGCTGCGCAGCACGCCCTTCTTGCCGGCGAAGGCGCCTATTGCTGCCTGCCCTTCCTGCGTGCGCCAGAGCGCATTCATCCAAATGCGCACGGCATCGTCCTCGGCGATCGCGTTGCGCACGCCCTTCGCACCCGTCGCGTCGGCCGGCGGCACGAACGACGGCGCCCACTGCGTCTCCTCTGTGACGGAGGCTCCGAAGTCGAGGGCGATGAAGCTTGCGCCCGTCTCGTCGCACGCGGCGCCGAACCAGGAGGTGTCGATGTGCACGGTCTGCACCACGGAGCCTTTCGCGTCGTACACCACCATGTCCACCTTGCCGTTCGTGATCTTCATCCCGGGCCAGAACTCGGCCTTGGCGAGAGTGACCGCGGCACCTGGGGCGATCGAGACGCCTGCGGGCAGCGTGAGGTCGAGCGAAGACGTGGCGTTGTCCGTCTTCGTGCTGGTTATGCGCACGCCCTCAAGATCGAGCGATGCGTCGGCGAGAAGGTTCGTGAGCACGATGAACTCAGCACCGTCTCCAGAAGCGTCGGCCGAGCAGCTCATCACCTCGGCGACGCGCAGGCCGCGCGTGATCGGATCGTTGACAGGCGCCGCAACGTCGCTTACGTCCACGCTCTCAAGCGCGCTCCATTCGCCGGAGGAAGAGCGCAGACGTGCGCGCAGCTTCAGCCCGTCGGCCGGCATCTCAAGACCGCCCGCCGAGCTCGCGGCCACAGGATAGGACATCTGCAGGCCCCAATATGCGTCGGAGCTGGTGCCGTGGCACTGGTGCAGCTCCACCGCTATCACGTTCGCGCCCGCCTTGAGAAGGCCTGCGGGAATCGATATCGTCCTGTCGGTCCACTCGGGATTCAAGGCCGACGGCGTGAACATGCCGTAGTACGTCTCGCCTGCGGCGACGTTCACGCGGTCCACCTCCACGCCGTTGATGTACATCACGTAGCCATCGTCGTAGCACACGTTAAGCTTCAGCTCCGTCACCGTGGACGCGCTTTCGGGCATCGTGACCGACTTCCTGAAGTAGAACGCGGAGGTCTGCGTACCGCTCGAGGCGTGGTTCGCGTATCTGTAGAGCGAACCAGACACCGTGAAACCCGTTCTGCTGCCGAAGCCAAGAAGCGCGTTCAGCGTTCGCCACTGAGAATCGGCAGCGTAGGCGGGCGCCTTCCACGTATTGCCGGAGGAGTCGTTGGAGGGGGCTCTACCCCAGTCGAAGCAGTTCCATGCGTCGCCCTTCTCGACGATGTTCACGTACGTGACCGTCGGCACGCCGCCGGTGTACACCCGCGCGGTGGAACTTACGGCGCCGCCAACGAGGCGCGGGTCGGTGCCGTCCGTGGTGTAGTACACGGTGCCGGCAGAAGGCGCGGTGATGAACAGCCTGTCGCCGCGGGCGAACGCGGCGCCGTCATAGACGTAGGCGGCGCGCGCATCCACCACGCGCGGCGCATCGATGGAGGGATACCAGCCCTTCGACCTGTACTGGCTCACGAGATACGGCACGCGCGCGTCGATGTACGAGAGACAGCTGTTGCATGCGTTCGTCCACGTGGCGGCCGTGCGCGAACCGCCGCCCCAGCGCGCGGCCTCGCACGAGACGGCGTTGCCGAATTCGCGCATGCGCGCCTCGAAGCGGGCGCGGCCAGCCTTGGCGGTCATCGCGCCGTCAGCCTTGAGGCAGCTGCGGAAGAGGAGGTCGGCCGCGAGCATCTTGTACTCGGCGTTGTCCTCAAGCTTGTAGTGCAGCTCGGAGGCGTTGAAGTTCTTGAACTGCTTCATGTTGCCGCTTGCGCTCTCGGTGCCCACCAGGAGCTTGTCGGCTGAAGCCGAGTCGCCGCGCGTGCCTAGCGAATGCTCCGCGTCGTGGCGGTGGAACGCCCAGCCCTTGTACGAGACGCCGCCGAGCGTGTTCGTGCCGTCGTAGCGGTTGCGCAGAACGGCCACGTTGTTCGCCTTGTCGCTGCCGGACGTTGCGGGGCAGTCGGTGTCGTTCGAGAAGTGCGTTGTCAGCATGAAGGCGGCCACGTTGGTCGGGTTGAGATACACCGGATACGCCGGATTCGGCGTGCCGTCCGGATTGAGACCGCGCACCTTGTTGTAGTTCGCCGGGAACGATGCGCCGTAGCCCTGGTTCACGGAAATGTTCCAGAAGTCGTACCACGCGGCCTCGGTGCCCTCCACCACGCCGGTGACGTATCCGGGCTGCGACGTGCGCACCACGTCATAGTCGTCGGCCGTGCCGCCGAAGTAGTTCTCGCCGAAGTTGCCGTCGGTGCGCTCCTCGGTCTGGTAGACGCCCCAGTAGATGCCGTTGATGAAGAGGTGGTAGAAGCGTCCGCGGTGGTAGGACTGGCCGAGGTCGCGCTGCGAGTCGCGCGAGAACAGCTCCTCGATGAGGGTGAACTTGTCGTTGCCGTTGGCCCAGGAGTAGTTCTGCGCGGTGCGGAGGTCGATCTTGTCGAACGTGTCCGTTCCCTCCTTGCCGAAGAGCGGATACTTGAGCTTGCTCATGCCGTACTCGTTGCGGAAGAAAAGTCGCAGCGAGTGCTTGGGATAACTGCTGCCGCGGCTGAACGCGCCGCGGATGCGCACGCCCGAGGGCACGCTGAAGCCGCCCACCGCGTTCGTTGGCGTGATCAGCTCCACCATCGTCATGCGCTCCCACGTGCGGCCGCCGTTGCCTGCGTTCACGTAGATGCCGGTGGAGGAGTTGAAGAGGTTCGCAGGGTCGATGACGAGCGAGACGGTGTCGATGCCGTTCGTGAAGCCGTCTAGTATCTGCGAGCGGTAAGTGCCGACGATGTTGGAGTTCATGCCATATACCATCTTCTGCTTGCTGCTGGACGCCGGGAAGCCGACTGGCGTGCCGCTCTGCGTGAGAATGTCTGCCGGGAAGAGATAGCTAGCTGAGGAGTCGAGCTGCAGCACGGAATCCGCGTTCGGCACTGCGGCGCGCACCACCGTTGTGCGCGAAATCGTGATCGGGCCGGTGTAGCGCGTCTTCCTCACGCTGGGCGCGGTACCGTCAGTGGTGTAGTAGATCTCGGCGGACGGATCGTCGGGGCATGTCAGCTCAAGCGTGAATGCTGCAGTCTTGTAGCCGTGCGGCTCGGAGAACACGACGCGCGGCGTGGGGCCTTCCTTCGCCTCGAGGCTGTTCGGCGCGCCGGGCGTTGACCTCGGGAAATAGTACACCATGTCGCCGCCGGCCTTGCTCCACAGCAGCTCGGCGGAAAGGATCATGTCGGCCCCGTCCGCGCCGTCGACCGTTATCTGAAGCGTGTTCTCGCCGGCGTCGAACGCGACGGACGGCAGATCGAACTCCACCCATTCGAGAGCCTTCGCCTTCTCACGCGCGCCTTCCGCCGCCGCAGAGGCCACGGTTGTGCCGTTCAGCTTGGCCGTGAAGCCCTCGGCGTACTTCACGCGCAGCTTGATCGTGTCGGCCGGCGCAGGCGGCGCCTCCACCGAGAACGCGGTGCGCCAGTCGAACGAAGTCGCACCACCCAGCTGGTCCGCGATGTTCACGTCGAGATGCGCGGCGTACTTGCCCGCATGCGTGAAGCCGCTAGCGGCGGAGCAGAGCGGCAAGAAGCTCGCCGCGTCCTCCTCGCAGTCAAGCTCGCCCTCGCCCACAAGCAGCTCCGGCGCGGCCGCACCGTCGCGCGACGTGCAGACGAGCGACACGTCGTAGTCGCCCGCCTCGGGGAAGTCTAGCGTCATCGTGAGCTCTGGATATTCGAGCGTCCACGTGAATTCGCCGTTCGCAATCGTCAGGCTGCTCGCCCCCGTGCCGGCGCAGTAGAACGTCCACTGCCCCGCGTGCGGCACGTGCATCGTGCCTTCGGCCTTGAGCACCGCCCCGGCGCCCTCAACGCCGCATTCCGACGTGATGGTCTCGTGCACGCTCACCGAGGGCTCTCCGCCGGGAGCGGTCGCCGTCACCGTGAATCCAGCGCCCGCGCCGGCCGATCCCACCGTGCCGCTTGCCGCCGTCCACGCACCAGCGCCCACGCGCCATTCGGACGCCGCGTCTGGCGCGACGAGCATTTCGGTGCGCCGGCCCGCGCCCACCGAAATGTCCTTGATCTGCTGGCCGAACGTGACCGAGTGCACCATCTCCGCAAGAGGAGTCGCGAGGAACACGGTCTCGCCGTCGGAGGAGAGGCCTATTCTCGTGTACGCCTCGTTCTCGGTGAAGTCGATGTATCCCTGGTCGGCCCACACCACCACATAGCCGTTCGCAGGCACCACGCAGCGTCCCTGTATCTTCTCCCACTTGGACGGCTTCTTGTCCGGATTGTCGGAGAGATACCACCCGGTGATGTCCACGTCGTTGTCGCTCCTGTTTCTGATCTCGATCCAGTCGAGCCCCGTCGCGCCTCTCGCAGTCCTAAGCGAAGTGCCGTTCGAGGCCATCACCTCGTTGATCGACAGTACCTCGCTCGGCGGCACCAGCATGGGCCTTCCGTCCTCTGGCAGCGTCATCGACTCGTTCACCTGGAACACCATCGTGGGATTGCTCAGGAACGCACCCGGCGAAGGCGTGAACGTCACCGCCGCGTATGCGCCCTTCTGGATCAGATACGTGCCGTCGGCCTGCGGCTCCACCAGCTCGCCGTTCGCCGTCACTGACGCGAGCGTCATCCACTCCAGCGCCGGCACCGTGAGCGTGACGTACTCGGCCTCGCGCGAAGTCTCGGCCTGAAGTCCGCTGAGGTCGCCCACGCCCAGGCAGCCAGCGGCCACCACGCTCTCTGCGCCGGCGGTGAACGCGATCGGCGACCATTCGCCCGCCGCGGACCTCAGCGTGACGCCGTCCACTGAATACTTCACCTGTCTCGCGCCGCCAACGGTGCGCAGCGCGATCTTGATGGTCACAGAGCGCGAAAGGTCAGGCGCGGCGCCGGTGAGCTCGGTCCACACGTTCGTGGGGCCTGCGGGATCCTTCACGAGGCCGAGATAGTAACTATCCTCTTCGCCGCGCATCAGCACCGTCAAGGCGCCCTTCATTTCCGAGTCGATCTCCGGCGGATGGTCGCCGGCAGAGACCTGGATGTCGAAGGACACTGACACCTCGTCGGCCGCCGCGGAGCGCGGCTGAATGGGCGAGAACTCTAGCGGGCAGTCGTCTGGAGTGGCCATGCTAAGCCGACGCGCGCCCGGTTCGCCCACAAGGTCTGCGCCTGCCGTGCCAGTCCACACGCCCGCGCCTGGCACCACTCTGTCGGACCCGTCCATCGGCCATGCCATATAGCCGCCCACGCCTGCGTCGAACCACGTCTCGCCGCGCGCGCACGGCGCGCAGGCGAACGCAAGCAGAAGCGCCGCCCCAAGAAGGAATGTACCGTTAGCCTTCATTTGTACCTCACTTTCCTTCGCCCACTACGATCTCTTTGTTCCTCAAGCCTGCGCTGGCGCTCACGCGCCGCATCCTCGCGCCGCTGCTGGGCCGTGCGGCCCACCTCCGAAAAAGAACGCTCCGCGCCCACGAGTATCGGGCGCGTGTAGCCGCCGCGCGTGAGAATGGCCATCACCTTGCGCTTGAGGCGCCAGTCCGCCATGTCGTCCGGCGCGCCGATGTAGATGGGGTCCTTGCGGCTGAACGATGCGCCGCGCAGCAGGCCGGGAAGATCCTCAGGCTCCACGAAACGCCCGCGAAAAGTCACCCCCCCGGCCGCGGTAATCACCACTTCAGGGTGTTTCGCGTCGGAGATGTAATACTCCGAAGCGCAGCCGCTGAACAGCAGCGCGCCTAGAAGGAGAATGACTGAAACGCGTTTCATGGTGCAATAAGTATATCAAAAATCCTGGCGTTGCGGAGAAAGAAAATGCAGATGGGAAATGGCGGACGCACTAGCGCAGAATGATGTACATCGACGGATACATGGCGTTCTCGGCGTAGCCGATGTACCGCATATACACGCCGTCGGCCTCCTGCGAGAGTGTGTATTCGCCAACGGAGTCGACAAGCCCGCCGGTGAGAGTCTTCTCGACGCGGGTCATCGCAACGCCCGTGTCGGAGGTGACGGTCACGTTCGACAGGTCGAACGCCACGTTGGCCGAGCTGGGATTGAACGCAATCAGCCTCTTCGTGATCACACCCCTGCGGCGCGCGCCGCCCCGTTCGCCAACGGGCACCTTCAAGACGCGCACTAGCGCCTGCGACCCCTTGGTGGTGCCAGCCTCGAACGCCACCGAACCCGCGCCCGAGAGACTGTAGCGCACAGGACTGCAGCCGGTGAAGTCGAAATCGCCGGTGAAGACGAGACCGCCAGCCGCGGCGACGTAGAAGTCCACCGCGCCGCCGTTGTTTCCGGCGCGCGTGTTCACGCCGAGCGTGAGGCGCGACGTCTCGTCCACCATGTAGAAGCACCCTCCTTGCTGCTTCTTCACCCTGTCGATCACGACATTCGCGCCGTTGAACGCGCCTACACGCAGAGTCCAGCCCTCAAGCAGATCTACATGCGCGCTCCTCTGGCCCTCCGCCATCAGCGCACCGTCGAAGACCACCGAGTCGTAGACCGAGCCCGCGAGCGCGGGGGCGAGTTCGTTGGAGTACGCTTTCCAGCGGTGGTTCTCGACCTTGGCCCACCCAAGGATATTCTCCCAGTCATCGCCCGCCACGCCGGTGAAGACGTACGTGAACGTGGCGGAGTCGCTGTTGGCGGGGTTGGCGTAGGTGAGGGACGCCACATCTACGCCGATGACCACGTATCCGTTCTCGAACTTCACCTTCGCACCGGCGCATTCCGTGCTCCAGTCGGGCTCGTACACCTTCACCTCTCCCGGAGAGCCCGTGTAGGGGATACGCACCTCCGCCTCGGTGTAGCTCGCGAGCGTGACCTTTAGCGAGAGAGCGCTCTCCTCGGCGAACACAAGCGGGCTCTCCGGACGCGCCGTGCCCAAATCCAATGTTCCCGCGCCCGCGAACACCGCTCCCGTCACGCCGCTCGCCGCATCTCCAAGGCTGCGCACCTTGAGCGTGCAGTCGTATGCGACGTCGAAAGTAACCCCATCTGCCTGAACGCCGTTGCAGAGGCACAGATCGCCCTCGCTCACCTTCACCGTGCCAGTGCCTGAAATCGTGCAGTTGCACAGGAAGAACTTGTCCGCACCCGTCTTCTCGAGCGTATGGCCTGCGAGGTCAAGCGTGGTGGCGCTCCATCCGTTCGCGAGAACGCCGAACTCCGACGCGGCCACCACGTAGGCATTGCCCTCAAGCGCGAGCGCATGCGCCTGGGCCATGCCGTCGCCGAGATCGGCGCCCGTGTTGGTCCACACCGCGCCCTCGGCGAGCGTGACTGCGGCCTTGTAGCCCTGCGAGCCGTTCACGTCGAATGTGGCGCCGTTCGCCACGGCCACGGAGGGCAGCCCGTCAGCGGCGTTCCAGAAGCTGTAGTTGCCGGAATGGGCCAGCTTGAGCGTGCCGGCGCGCACGTCGAGCGAAGCGCTGTTGCCGGTCGTGAGCGCGAGCGTGCCCGCGCCCGTCTTCACAACCTTTCCGGAAGGGCCCGTGAAGCGCTGCGAGTTCACCACGCTCTCGCCTGCGGCGACGTCGATCACCACGGACGCCGCGAGCTCGCCGAAGTCGTATCCCGCCACGGGGTACGTGCGGTTCTCGACGACGGAGTCCGCCGCGGAGAAGCACACCGTATCGCCCGCCGCCACATAGCAGCGCACCGGGTTCTCGCCTTCGGGGTCGATGGTGCCCATCGTGTCGTCGTCTAGCGCTGTCGCGCCCGCGTCGAGATAGACGTTGGACGGCGAGTGGTCGAGCGCGACTCTGAGCTGGTAGCAGCCGCCGGTGTAGACGAGCGCCGCCTTGTTGAGACGCGCGGCGCGGCCTTCTGGCACTCTGCATGTCACAACGCCCTCTGGCTGCTCCTCCATCTCGCCCGTGAGCGGAATGAGGTGCCCATCGTCGGTGAAGCCGTCGAGCACGAAACCCGAATAGTCGAACACCAGCGATCCGCCTTCGCCGATCACGACAGGCGCGCCGCTTATCTCAGCAGCTCCCTCCTCGATCGTGACAGCCGTCGAAATCGTCGTGAGGCCAGAGCTGGAAAGAACGCCGCCTCCTCTCTTGAGGACGATCGCCCCTTCGCCGCCGAGCGAGAGAGACTCCACCATCACGGAATCGTTTACGTTCAGAACCGCATCGCCAGAGGCGGCCACCGTCACAGCCGAGCCGACGCCGGGCATGCTGTACGCAGGCGCCGCATCGCCCGAACGCGTCCAGGTGCTGACCTCCGTTCTGAGATCCTCTGCGCCGGAGACCGTGCGCGAGAACGCCCCTCCAACGGGCGAGTAGGGATACATCTCGCCGATGAGCGCGCGCTGCGCCGATGAGATCGCGTAGTCGTAGATGAGCAGCGCGTAGAACACTCCGTCGCTCGGGCGGCCGTAGCCGCCTGCCGGGAGGCCGCCGTAGCCAGAGCCCGCCTGAATGCCCGCATGGCTGGAAACGCCCAGAGTGAAACCGTCCGCCTTGGCGAGCGTCTTCCACTTGATTCCGTCAAGGTAGATCGTGAGCTTCGTCTTCGCCTCGGAAAGCTCGAAGCCGTACACGTGGCGCGATGCAGCGGCGTTTGGCACCGTCATGGTGGTGAGTATCTCCGACGAAGACGTGCTGCCGTATCCCACAAGCACCTCGTTCATCTTCTCGCCCGTCGCAAGGAATAGCGCCTTCGACGAATACGTGCTGCCGAAGCTGATGAGCACTTTCTTCGCCTCGCTCGGCATCTTCGCCACCATCACCGTTGAGAACTCGCTCCACGACGGCATTGCCGTAACGCTCACATACGGACATGCCGCCGCCACCACGCCAACTCCATCGCCGGATTCTTCGTACACTGGATTGTTGTCTCTGTTCATCGTCGCCGTCTTGCGCGAGTCGGCCGCCGTGGCTAGCGTGTTCGTGAAGGTGAAGTCGTAGAGCGCCGCGACGCCGGTCACCTTCACGTATGTGCCGTCGCCGCGCGTCGCATTGCCGTTCTCGACCGTGAGCGTCTCCGTCGTGCCGTCGAAGCGCGCAAGCTCAACGTACGAGACGCCAGCGAGGCCCGTGGCTGCGAAGACGTCCTTCGCGTACTCCTCGATGGACTCGGCAATCGCAACGGACGATCCCTCGCCGAAAGAGAAGCCGTCGGGAAGTTCGCGGGAAGCGCCAAGAGCGTAGCATGTGTGCGCGCCGAGCGTGATCGCGCCCTCAACAGAGTCGAGATCCAGGTACGACAGGTCGCTCTGGGTCACGACATGGCCATCCGCGCCCGCGATGGTTAGCGAGCCAGGGCACACCACGCGCAGCGCCCTCGTGATAGGCGCATTGACCTCAAACGTGTCGCCGTCGGCGAACTCGAGCGTCTCTACGGACGCCGGATCGTACGCGTTTACGATCTGGAATCCAGCAATGCCGCCGCGCGCACCGTTGGCGTTGTTCGCGCCCTTGATCGTGAGCGTGGAGGCCGTCTGCCCCTCTACGCGCAGCGCGTTGGCGCCATATTCAGGGAGGCGCGTACGGGAGAAGCCCCAGCGCGTTGCGGCGGTGGAGTCCGCGCCGGAGGCTAGCTCGGTGGCGCCATTGGAGGCGCTCCAGCGGTAGGGCGTGCCGTTGACGGTGACCGGGCCGAACTTCGTCTCGGAGGTGTCGGTGCAAGTGTACACGATCACGTCGTAGATTCTGTATGGAATGCCGGTCACGGTGATCTGCGCCCTGTCACCGCCGTCGTCGAGATAGGCGTTGACGAGGTTGTACATCGGCACGTAGTCGCTTTTCCAGTTCCAGCCGTTATTGGCCTTGAGGTGCACCGTCACGGCGGAGAGCTCGGCGGTGGTCTCGGCCGCTCCGTCCCACTCCATGACTGGCACGGAGAGGTCTACGTCGAAGGCCGACGAGTTGCTCATGCCGTCCTCGGTCCACGCCTCGCCGGGAACGCGCTCAAGACCATAGACGGCAGGCTTCACGCCTACGCCGCTGTATCTGGACTGCAGGTTCACGCTTATGACCTTGGTCTTCGAGACGGCGCGCGTGTCTTCGCCTATCGCGGCCATGTCGCGCACGATCTGGATGGCCGCTATGCCCTGGGGATTGGCCGAGCCGGAGAGGTAGCCGGCCTTGCGCATCGTCAGGGCGAGCATGTCGCCTGTGAGGCCGGTCACCTTAAGGGCGTTCTTGCCGAGTTCGTAGGCGTCCTGCTGCATGCCCCAGTTGTCGGTGACGGCATTCGCCTTCGTCGTGCCGTTCGCGGCGGTGACGTCGCCCGCATAGGGGATTCCGTTCACGCAAACCGCCCTGTAGGCGGGAGAGGTGCCGCTGGATGCCTTGCCGGAGAGGTACACGATCACGTCGTAGCGCTCGTAGGGGATGTTCTGCACAACGAGCGCGGCGTCGGTCTGCTCGCCTGATGCGCGCGCGAGCCACGCGCCGCGGAACGCCGGCGAGAGGTTGCTGTTGTTGCCGTAGTTGGCCACGCCGCTTCCCTCGACCGCCCAGGAGAAGACCACCTCCTCCAGGTTTGTCACAGTCTGGCCAGCGCCGTTCCACGCCGTGACGCCAGTCACGTATCCGTTGCGCGCGTCGCCCGAGACCCAACGCGCCGTTGCCACGGAGTTCTGCCATGCGGCGTCGGGGATAGTGCCCGCAAGCGTGGCGGTGGAGCCGGTGCCCGCCATTGTGCAGGCCGAGTCGTTGGAGATGTTCAGACTTATGACGTCAAGCGCCGTGTAGTCGGCGCGGACGGCCATCGCCGCCACGACGACGGCTGCGGAGAAGAGATTCGTGGTTGTTTTCATGGTGGCTCGTGGTTCGTGATTCGTGATCCGTGGTGCGTGGTGCGTGATTCGTGGTGCGTGGTGCGTTTAAGTATTGGCACATTTGCTTTCCCACTGTTCAGACGGAACGCAGTTTACCAAATTTCAGTTTCCAAAACAAGTGGCATTTGCAATGCCTCTGGTTCGTGATCCGTGATTCGCGGGGCTTGCGCCTTCAGACGACATTTGGTATTCTATCGGCATGAAACACGTAGTTATTGTCTCGTTTGCAATGATGGCCGCAGTGGCGGCTGCGGCCACAGAGGACGTAGTGAGAGCGTCTTCGTTTGGATTCGATTCCGTTGACTCGACGGACGTACTTCAGAAGGCGCTCGACTCGGGCGCGAAGAAGATCGTCATCGACGCCCAGGCGTCGCCTTGGATCACGCGCCCGCTCTTCGTGCGCTCGAACTGCGAGATCGTGTTCGAGCGCGGCGCTGAGGTCGTGGCGAAGAAAGGCGAATTCCTCGGAAAGAACGATTCGCTCTTTACGCTCAAATGCTGCGAGAACGTCAAGATCAGCGGCTACGGCGCCGTTCTGCGCATGCACCGCGCGGACTACGCGGCGGCTCCATACGTCAAGGCTGAATGGCGCATGAGCCTCAACCTCCTCAGCTGCCGCAACGTCACGATCGAGGGCCTCACGCTCGTGGAGTCAGGCGGAGACGGCGTGTACCTGGGCGTAGCGAGAGGGAACGGACCCTGCCGCGACATCGTTCTGCGCGATATCGTGTGCGACCGCCACTACCGCCAGGGCATCAGCGTGATCTCCGCGCGCAACCTGCTAATCGAACGCTGCACCCTTCGCGGCACTGGCGGCACCGCTCCCGCCGCGGGCATCGACTTTGAACCTAACCGCCCAAGCGAGGAACTTTCTGACATCGTGATGCGCGACTGCATCGTCACCAACAACCACGGCGCCGGCATCCAGTTCTACCTCGGTCAGCTCAATGCCTCGTCAAAACCCGTCTCCGTCAAGATTCTCAACTGCCGCTCAACCGGCAACTCGCGCGGCTTCTGGCTGGGGAATGGACACGCACGCACTCACGTGCGCGGCAGCGTGACATGCGAGAACAGCTTTTTCGCAACGAAGAATGCGCCCGCAACATACATCCCTCCAACGTCTGATGACGCAGTCGCCGTCTCGTTCAAGAACTGTCGCCTCATTGACTTCCAGGCGTTGTCGTCGCTTCTCGGCGACGCTCCTGCACGCCGCGAGTTCAACCCAGCCGCCGCACATCCTTTCGATGCCCGCCCCGGCGAGGTCGTTCACCTCAAGCCATTCCGCTTCCGCAACGGCGTGACATACCGCTTCTACATGGCCGCACCCGGCGAGGCGAAGTTCTCCGGACGTTTCACAAAAGTCGGGAAGCCGGACTTCAAGGCCGAGCCCGTGGTGTTCAAGAACGCGGAAGGCAAAACCTGCGCCACCGTATCTATCGACGGCACTGATGAAACTCCGTTCTCTTTCAAGGCGGAGAAGGCTGGCTTCTACACGATGACCGCCAGCGCCGGATCGCACGCCTTCGGCCTTTCAGCCACTTCCGTGCCGATAGCGGTTGTGCCGTCTGGATCCTTCCGTTCCATCTACGCAACCACGGGGACGCTTTTCTTCCGCGCCGCGGAGAATACGCCGTTCGTCGTGGCCGTCTCGGGCGACAACGCTAAAGAGCGAGTGCGCGCGAAGGTGGCGGATCCTTCGGGGAACATGGTGTGGGAGGCAGACCAGATCTTCGACTGGACGGCGTACTCCTCGGGCAAGCGTCCCGCTACAGGCCTATGGCGAGTCACGTTCGCCCACCCCACGGGACACGCCTTCGAAGACTTCTCGATTCTGCTTCAGGGCGCCGTGCCTGAATTCTTCCTCACCCCCGAAAAATGCTGGTGACATTTTCAGATGGCGCAATGATCTCCACATTTTCGCCCTCAGCGCATGTGACGCAGGACGAGCGCGGTGCGGGCTGGCAGGTACAGGCGCACGTAGGCGGCGCGCGCGCCGTCTTCTTCGATCACTTCCGGCGTGAACGTCTGGCCTGGTACGATGCGCCCTTCTCCGCCGAAGCGCGGCTCGTCGGTATCGAGCGCAAGGCGCCATCTGCCGCCCTCCGGCACGCGTATGCCGTAGCCGGTGAACGACTGCGAAGGATTGAAGTTGAAGACGAAGAGCAGCTTCCCTCGCCTGAACGCAAGCACCTTGTCGCCTTCATGGGCGCATACGCGCTCGGGCTCGCCAAGGGCGCCGCCAACTGTTTTCAGCATCGCCGCGTCAAAGTCGCCTAGGGCCTTGAAGCGGAGGCGCGGATCGTCGCGCAGCGACCACTGCCGGCGCGCATGATGGTAGCTCCAGCCGTTCTCGGCGCGCGGAAAGTCGATCCACTCGGGGTGGCCGAACTCGTTGCCCATGAAGTTTAGGTACGCGTCGCGCGCAAGGCCGCGCGTGGCGAGGCGCGCCATCTTGTGGAGGGCCATGCCGCGCGCGATCACAAGGCTATGCTGGTCAACGCCCATGCCATCGTACACAGCGGCATCCACAAGCTGGAAGAAGAACGTCTTGCCGCCTACGAGAGCCTGATCGTGGCTCTCGACGTACGACACCACCTTCTCCTCGGCGCGCTTGTTGGTGAGCTCCCAGTAGATGCCGCCCATGCTCCAGTCCTCGTCGCGCACCTTCTCGGCGATGCGGAACCAGTAGTCGGGCACGCCCATGGCCATGCGGTAGTCGAAGCCGAGGCCGCAGTCGGAAAGAGGAGCGGCGCAGCCGGGAAGGCCGCTAACGTCCTCGGCGATCGTGAGGGCGGCGGGGTTGACCTCGTGTATGACGCGGTTGGCAAGAGCGAGATAGCACCATGCGTCGTCGTCCATCGAGCCGTCGAAGTAGTGGGCGTAGTCGGTGAAGGCGCGGCCGAGGCCGTGGTCCCAGTAGAGCATCGACGTGACGCCGTCGAAACGGAAGCCGTCGAAACGGTATTCGTCTAGCCAGAAGCGGCAGTTGGAGAGGAGGAAGTGCAGCACCTCGGTTTTGCCGTAGTCGAAGCAGCGAGAGTCCCACGCCGAATGCCAGCCTTTGGGTCCGTCGTGGAAATACTGGTACGGCGTGCCGTCGAAGAGGGAGAGTCCGTCGCGCTCGTTCTTCACGGCGTGGGAGTGGACGATGTCCATTATCACCCTAAGGCCCATTCCGTGCGCCTCGTCCACGAGCGATTTGAGGTCCTCCGGCGTTCCGAAGCGCGAGCTCGCCGCGAAGAAGCTCGACACGTGGTACCCGAAGCTGCCGTAGTACGGATGCTCCATCACGGCCATGAGCTGCACGGTGTTGTATCCGGCCGCCTTGATGCGGGGAAGCATGTTGTCGCGGAACTCGGCGTATGTGGCCACGCGCCCTTCTTCGGACGCCATGCCAACGTGCGCCTCGTAGATGATCGGGGAGCCAGAA
The DNA here is from genome assembly GCA_946401765.1 of uncultured bacterium. Classification (GTDB taxonomy): domain Bacteria; phylum Verrucomicrobiota; class Kiritimatiellia; order RFP12; family UBA1067; genus RUG572. Next base: position 14,478 of record CAMIVJ010000018.1, read on the forward strand.
ACTCTAGGTGGAGAATGCTTCCAGACGTATGGCTGCTTCGGCGCCCATACCTGCGCGCTGAAGAGATTGGTGGAGGCGTCCTGCACAACGCGCCGCGCGTAGGCGGGGATGCGCTCTCCGCCGCCGCCTGGCCAACGCATCTCAAGGCGGTAGAACTGACCGTGGCGAATGGCGCGCGCGGGGAAGGTGCCGATCCACACGCCGCTGCGCGCGCGCCTGAGCTTGAAGCCAGGCTGGAGCTTCCAGCCGGAGAAGTCGCCCACAAGCCACATCTCGGTGGCGTTTGGCGCCCATTCGCGGAACGTCCAGCCGCGTTTCGTGCGATGGAGCCCGAAGTACTCATGGGCGCTTGCCCAGTCGGCAAGCGACGTGCCGCCCGCCACAAGCTCGGCCGCGCGTGCGCGGGCGTGCGCGGCTCGTCCGCGCACTGCCTCCGCGTAGGGGGCGAGGTAGGGGTCGTCAAGCAGATGTGGACGCTTCCTCTTAGAATCACGCTTCATGTGCTTCTCCATTCGGCGCATATTCTACAAAATCCCCGGGCCTCATGTCAACATTGCCATTGCGCCACGGAATGTGGTAAAATAATGTCATGAATAACTTTCGCATCATAGCGGCCACGCTTCTGATGGCCGCCGCGGCCGTGGCGCAGACGGCGAAGCCGACTTCAATATGGGCCATGCCCAACATCTGGCCGCGCCATCGCCAGCTGCGCGCCGAGCTGATGGCCGCCATCCACCGCGGCGACATTCCCGCAATGGAGGCCACATGCCGCGCCGCCATCCTGATCATGCCGGACGACGCAACCTGGCACTACAACCTCGCCTGCGCCCTCGCATACCGCGAAGATCCCACCGAGGCGCTCGACGAACTGGAGAAGGCCATCGACTTCGGCTTCCGCAAGGCAGACGCCATCGCCGTCGACAAGGACTTCGCCCGCATCAAGGATAATCCCCGCTTCCAGACACTCGTGGAAAAGGCGCGCTCCCTCGCCGGCAAGCCATTCGTGAACCGCCCCACGCCCACCCCTCGCTACGCCACCGCCGGCGCCAGCGTCACCCTCTCCGAGACAAACCTCGTCTGGAATTTCGACGCCGGCGTGTTCGACGCCCTGCTCAAACTCAACCATCCCACCACTCCAGTCGCCCAGCTTGCGCCTTCCTTCTCCAAGTCAAGGCCCGCCGCACCAGAAGTGCCATTCGTTGTGAAGTACCTCGGCGACGAGACCGGCGCAGGAAACGCCGGCGACATATACATCAACCGCGACCGCGGCCACTCCGTGATCCCCGTAGGCGACTACCCGCAGCTGACGACAGTGCGCTATCCGAATTCCGCACGCGCCACCGAAGCGGACATCAACCACCCCAACGCCCTCTTCTCCAATCCCGTCTTCGGCAACATCTCCCGCGGCTACACCCAGGGTCCCTACTGGCGCTCCATGGCCAGGCACACCTTCACCGAACCAGGTCTCGCCGCGCGCATGGACCTTCTCTACCGCAACAACCAGTTCTGGGTGATTCCCTGCGTGAACGACTTCGGCAAGCCGCAAATCGGCGACATCTTCCCGGCAAACGCTCCGTTCCAGTTCGTCACCGTGGGCGCGTCCTGGACCGACAAGCCCTTCGTCTGCGCCGCCCTTGCCGCGTCCGCATCCTTCCAGCCTGCCACCAAGGAATCCATCATCCGCCGCCACCTCATGGGCCCCACCATCCAGTGGCTTCTGCGCAGCACGCAGAAAGGCGTCTACA
>CAMIVJ010000019.1 GCA_946401765.1 uncultured bacterium
ACGTCCCGCCGTATGTGATCGCCGACAAATCGTTTGTCTCCAGGTGGATGCGCGGGAGAACACGGAACCCGCCGGATGCTCCCACGTCCCGCCGTATGTGATCGCCGACAAATCGTTTGTCTCCAGGTGGATGCGCGGCGTGCCGAAACCAATGACGAACCTCGCACAGTTGAGGCGAACCATACCGTTCGACGCCATGAGACCGTCGGCCGTCAGCACCTTGTCCACGACCTGAAAGCCCTTCGCGTGGATGTCTGAGTTCGTGATGGTGATGAGTTCGCCGGCCGTGAGGCGTCCGTCGATCGTGAGATCGCCGTGGATCCGTCCGCCGCCGTTCGTCGGAACGTAGCATCCGAGGAGGTCGGCCATAGTCTGCGGGGAGCAGGCGTCGAGATAGTCCTGCATGCTGCGGTGCTTCCCCCCGCCGACGAACACGATGTTCTCCGGGTTCTGCGCGTAGAGGTAGCGCCCTACCTGGAACCACTGCGCCGCCGCGATCTGGTAGTCGTGGCCAAGCTCCAGCAGCGAGAAGCGGTTCGGCAGGTAGTAGCTCACGGGCGAGAGGAACGACAGCGACGTGTAGTTCTCCGGCTGCGCGCGGAGCGCGAGCGAAGTCACGTTGGTGTCCGTACCGTCCACGAAGATGAGTGGCGTGTTGGTATGGACAAGCTCGGCCGGCCATTCTTGCGCTGGCGGGATGTCGTTCGTCAGCGCGACGCGGCCCACGAGGTTTGTGACGGTAGACTTCGGGCGGGCTTCAACCATTGCATCATAAACGTCAAATACGAGACATGCAGCGGCAGGGCCGCCAAAGGTGAAAAAGCCGTGGATGTCATCATCATACAGGTCAAGTCGCCACTCTCCTTCTCCGTCTGGGCTAGGAGTAACGCCAAGAACCGAATACCCGGCTGGCACGCCAGAACATATCCAGTCGGTATACCCCGTGCCTGGCGCGGCTGAAACCTCCCATACGCACCCCGTCGCATCCGTCCAACGCGTCGGAGTGCCGTAGCTGCTGGCACGGACGACGGTGCCGGTGGCGGCGAACGCGCCGAGAGCGCTATCGGTGTAGTTGGTGGAGTCGGTGAGGTCGATCGTGGAGCCGAACGACCAGCCGTTGGTGAGGGCGGAGAGGTTGCGCAGCTCCACGGTCGCAAAGTCGAGGGCAGGCACGGGGAGCGGCAGGGAAGAGGGCGAGAAGCCGGGCGCGTGGGTGAGGCGGAGGACCGCCGAGGCGAAGACGTTGCTCGGCGCGCCGAAGAACAGGCTCACGCGATCCGCGCCGCAGTCCTGCGCCGGTCCGAACGTGGCCGTGATTGTGCTGCCGTCGAACGTGGCCGGCGCGCTCCACCACGCGGAGCCCATGCCGTTGGTCTGGTACCAGAGGCGCACGTCCGCGCCGTCCGCGATCGGCGGCGTGGTGTAGCCCTTGAGCGTGACGGCGAGATCGACCGTCGAGCCGTGCGGCACGGGCTTGATCTGGTGCGGCGGCATTCCCGGCGAGTTGGTCCACGCCTCGGGGACGGCGGCGCGCAGGGCGACCGCAAGGGCGGCCGCGAGGGCCGTTGCAAGGGGGATGCGGATGGATTGCATGGCGTTTCCTTTCTTTTTCACCAGTCTCTGAACTTCGCGGCCGGCGTGATGCGGTAGATTAGCACGAAACTGTCGACGCTAACGTCCCAGTTGTAGTACTGGCCGCGCGGTGGCCGGAATTTCGCGCCGGCAGGATCGGGCGGATCCACGCCCGCCGCGATCGACGCTTGTGCGCAAAGCGACCGGGCGTCGAAGGGTATGGGCGCGTACATCCTCCCGCCAGAGGAGTCGAGCGGGTCGGCAAGGACGCGCAACAAGACGTTTGTGGAGAAGTGCTCGCGCGTATTCCTCTCGGAGTCCGTGTGTGTGTAGTAGAAGGACAATTCCGCAAATGCCGCTTCCAGGACAACGCGCTGTGCGTTTCCGATGGTGTTGAGGCCGCTCGCGAAACGAGTCTGCACGTAGAGCGTGGCTGGCGTGACGTGCGTTCGCTCCCAGGAGCGCGTTGTCGGGTTGGGGGCGTTCGTATACGTTTCTGCGCTCAAGCCGTAGGCAACCCTCGCGAAATCGGATGTGGAGGTGGATCTGACGGCGCCGTCATAGCCCTCGATGAAAACAGCAGACGGGGCGTTTGACCACACGTTGACCCCCACGTCGGCGAGGCGTGTGGTGCTGCGGAGGTTTTGGTATTCGTTCGAGAACGCGGCGGCCGTTGGGAATCGGTCATTCCACCCGACTTTTCCGGGAAACGGCGCGTTCGTGTTTCCGCCGAAAGGGCTGGAAAAATCTGCCTGGCACCAGTCCAGCAGCGTCCACCTGTGGACGTTCGTCACTGACACGACGACCGTATTCCTGTCGGCGTACGTCCAGGACCAGCGGTTGGAGTACACGCTCACGGTACCGTTCGTGAGCGGCATTTCGATTGCCGACAAGCTGTTTGTTGTTGTTTCGGCGTAGTAGCCGCCATTGGTGAGGGATGCCGTGTCGGCGTATGTGTAGACGTTGGTGGTGGTCTTGGCGGCCGGATGCGGGACGCGCACGGTCGTGAGCTCGACCGAGCCGTCCAGCCAGCCGGTGTCGTCGCGCGGCCAGCCGTTCCAGAAGGACTGGAGGGCCATATCACTCCGCCTGACCACCGGCCCCACGCCGACACGGCGCAACCGATTGCTTGTCCCAGCCATGATTGCCACTCGCTCGGCGGTCGCCTCACTCACCCAGTCCACGTCCTCGCTCCTGATGACGCGGTACTCGGGCGGCCAGCCCATGACCACGCCGCGGATGCCGTTCGTGAGCGCCGGACGGATGAAGTGGTAGCCGGCGGCAGAATCAGGAAACACGTTCGCGGCCCGAAGTGCCGCGCCGATGGCGAGCGCGGCGGCGCATCCGATTGAAACGGCTTTCATTTTCATGACACGCCTCCTCATGCGCGGTAGAGCTGGACGTTGGCGAAGGAGTGCAGGCGGTTGTCGCTCGTGACGGTGTTTTCATTGAGGTGGTAGAGCGGGAGCCATGTCACGTAATCCTCGCCCGACAGGTCTGATGCTGGAGGATCAGCCACGACAGAGGCGAGTTGACGGCCTTGCACAAGTCCGGGGCTTATGATGCGGCAGTAAACGTCCTCGGCGTCGGTCACGTCCGTCATCTGGTCGCCCGTCACGGAGATGCCGGCAACTGCGGCGAGCTGCCGGACGCAATAGACCTTCTCGGCCTTGAGCGCGCCGTTCGCCACGGAGAAGTACCACACGAGGTCGAACCCCGTCGGCGCGGGCACGTCGCCCACGTCCACCACGCGGGCGCGGAGCGGCGTGACCGCACGGCGCGTGGAGGTTTCGCCCTCCCCGTCCGACTCCTCCGTGACGCGCACGCGCGCGACGGCGCACGAGAAGGCGTCGCCGGGCGCGTCCTTGTAGAGCTCGGCGTCGGTCATGGAGGACGACTCCTTGAGCGCGTCCGCCACGCCCGCCCACGCGAGGCGGCGCGCGGACGCGTTCAGGGCGTCGACGCCGTACACCTTCGCGCTCGTCTTCGCGTGGACGGTGACGGTCCACTCGCGGTAGGTGTTGCCGTCCCCGTCCGTGCCGGCCGTGCCGTCGGACTCGTCGAGGCCGAGGAGCCGCCAGCCGTCCGCGTCGCCCGCGTGGTCGCCGCCGCTCGCGGACGCGGCGGGGTTGAGCGCCGCGCACGTGCCGCCCACGTTCACGCAGCCCGTCGGCATGTAGATCTCCCACTGGCCCGCGTGGAAGCGCACGGCGAACGGCGCGAGGCCGGCGTTCGCGGGTCGTTCCGACGCGGCCGTCACCGTCAGCACCGTCCCGTCCGGCGTGATCCGCGTCCGCAGCCCGGGTCCGGCCACGGGCCGCTGGCGGCGGATCGCCCGCAGGAGCTCGTCGATCCACGTCCTGGTGATCTTGTCGCCAGGCATCAGTCCGTGCGGACACTCACTCATTGGTCATCCTCCTTTTTGTAGATCCACGCATGTTCGCTTCCGGAACCGTCGGGCGTATAGGTCCACTTCTCTGTTAGCTCCCACGTGTTGTCCCCGCGCTCGTGCCAGCGGTCGCCGCCCTTGAACCAGTTCGCGTTGGCATAGCCGCTGAGCGTGACCGGCGGCGAGGAGAACACGCCGCAGTCTGAGGAGAACCTGGGGGAGCCGGCCTTGAAACTGCGCTTGGTGCGCGCAAGCCCCGGCGGGTTCTTGTAGATCGAGTGCTTCACGATCACGGGATAGTAGCGCACGAACTGCTTGATGCCGGCCATGTAGGCCGCGCAGAACCGCTTCGCCATCGCGTCCGTCACTTCGTGTTCCTCGCCGTCCCCGTCGGTGTAGTAGAACTTCTCGTCGTCCACCCTCTTCTCCGCGTCCGTCGCGAGCCATTTCTCGCAGACGGCGCGCACGTCTTGCAGCTTGCGATGGTCCACGAGATCGTACGTGACCTCCTCCATGTCGATCTCGACCGTCTCGCGCACTGGCTCGAAGCTCTCCGCCGCGCCACTGTCGTACTTGATGCAGTTGATCGTGAGCCGCCCCATGCCGCCGCCGGTCGGAGTGAGCGTCGCCCGCACGCGCTCGTAGCCGCTCGGCACGTGATCGTCAATGTCCTCGTCTGCCAGGTCCGAGTAGGGACCTTCCAGCGTGACGGTCTTGCCGTCCTTGTCCGCAAGCTCCGTCGACACGCCGGTCTCGACCGCCCCGGCCTGGCCAATCTTGTGCATCGGTACAGCCATTTGCTTTCCTCCTCACTCCCCCACCACCGCCACGCCGTCCGCGCGCTCCGGCTTGTTGTCCTTCGTGGCGGCGATCTCCTCCTTCAAGAGGTCGATGATCTTCCGCACGTCGCCCGCGATCCCGCTGCGGCCCTCCACGCCGCTCCCAAGGCCCAGCGCGGTCAGCCGGTTCGCGCTCACGCCCTCCGTCGCCGCCAGACGGTCCGAAAATCCTTCCAGCTCGCCGATGCGCTTCTCGCGCTCCCCGCGCGCCTCCGCGGCCGCCTCGGCGCGTATCTCGTTGTCAACCGCCAGCTGGGCGGCGGCGCGGGCGTCTGCGTCCTCTTCAAGGCCGGCCGCCCGGTATGCGAACTGCCGTTCAATCGCCTTCCGCTTTTCTTCGTATCGGGGATCGTCCAGCTCGATCCCGGCGATCTCCTGCTGCTTCTCCAGTTCCAGCTGCCGGGCCTCCGCTTTCTTCGCGGCGTCTGCCTCCCGCTTCTGCTCGGCCTCTGCCTTGCTCTGCTCTGCGCGGGCATCAGCGGCCGCGCGCTCCCGCACCCCCTGGGCGACGGCCAGCCGGGCCGCCGCGGCGCGGTCCTGAGCGCCGGCGGCGCCGCCCAGCGCGGCGTCGATCTTCTCGCGCAGGACCGCCGCCACGTCCTCCGCCGCCCGAATCGCGGCCGCCTTTTCCGCCGCCCGGTCGTTGGCGGCTTTCTCGCGCCTGCTCAGCTCCTCGATTCTAGCCTCGTTCTTCTCCCGCTCGTCTCCCCCCAGCGGCCCCATCGCGTCCAGCCACGGGCGCCGCCCCTGCCGGTAGTTGATCTCGCGCCGGGCGGCGGCCGCCGACTCCAGGTCCGCCGCGCGGCTCGCCTTCTGCCCCGCGATCTGGCCCTCCCTTTCCGCAAGCTCCTTCCGGAGACGCCCCGCGCCCGTGGCGGCGTCCGCCTGGGCACGGGACGCCGCCGTGTTTGCCGCCTTCGCCGCGTACCGGTCCTCGATCTCCTGCTTGCGTTTCGCGTAGTCTTCGGACGCCGGGTCGAGCGCGGCGATCTCACGCTGCTTCGCGAGCTCCATGCGGGCGTCCTCCGCGTCGCGCCGCCCTGCCGTCCGCCGGTCGGCGATCGCGGCGCGCTCCCGTTCCAGCCGCAGCGTGCGCTCGAGTTCGGAGTTAAGCTTCTTGTACTCCTCCGCCGCCCTCTCCACGCCGCGCTCGTACCGGGCCTGCTCCAGCGTCCGGCGCAGGTTCTCCGCCTCCGTGCGGCCCTTGGTCACCCACGCATGGAACGTCTTGAAAGCATCCACCGCGTACTGGATCCCGTGGAGCGCGAAGCCCACCACACCCATCGCCCTCGTGAACGCGGCGATCCCGCGTCCCGCCGCCGCGAAAGCTGAGTTCAAGCGCTTCAAGGCGCCATCGGCCTGCCGGGTGTCGGCAGAGACCTTGATCTTCACTTCTGGGGAGTTTCCGTCCGCCATTGCGGCGGCGGCATGCTAGAGGCGTCTCGCGACGAAGACGGCGACGACGCAGATGGCTACGAGCCACGCCGCCCACGTGGGCAGCGGACCGGTCATCTCGTCAAATAGGTCTTTCGTGCGTTTCACGCCGCATAGTGTACCGCCTCCTCCTTTCATCTGTCAAGCCTTCAGGTCTTCAAGCCGGAATCCCTTCGCGCGGCCCGCCTTCACGTCCGCCGCGTACAGCCTCTCGACGTAGTCAAACCCGCCGTTGCGGCCCCCGCGCCGCTGTCGGCTCGCCACCGCCAGCGCGTAGACGGTCGCCACCGGCGTGTCCAGCGCCTCGCGGAAGCTCCAGCCGTACTCCGCGCACAGCCACTCCGCCAGCTCCAGCGGCCAGCCGAGCCCGTGCGGCGTGAGGCGCCGCCGCTCGCCCTCCGGCGCGGCGGCGGGCTTCACATAGGTGGCGAACGCGTCGTTCAGCACGGCCTCGACCGCCCGCGAGAGCTCCGCCAGGCCGCATTTCGTCCGCCGGCAGAACCTCCCGAGGTCCGGGTCGCCGGAAAGCACCCACGCCGCCTCCACCAGCTGCCCGCGCGGCACGCGCCGCCTGAGCGACACGCCGCGCTCGCCGAGCCGGATTGCGCCGGCCAGCGTCAGGGGCCTCAGCTCCACGTTTCCCGCCGTCCTCGTGGGCGGGAACGCGGCAAGGTGGTTTTCGGGCGGTATCTCCATGGCGTCCTCAGGAGCCGGCCTGGGCGGCGATGGCGACGCTCCGCAGCCCGATGCTCACCCGCTTCACGTCCTCGTTCTGCTCGGAGACCTCCCACTGCGTGACGACGAACTGCTGCGTACCGACGGTCACCACGTCGCCGATCTCCTTGTCATCGCAGTCCGCCGCCATCACCGCCTCGAACGACTGTTCCTTGTGCGGGTCCGTCACGTACACCGACAGGTCCGCGCCCGTCGCGTCGCGGATGATGAGCAGTTCGCCGCCGGCGGAGCGCCGGGCCGACTGCGTGTGGGTCTTCGCGACGGGGCTTGCCGTCGCGCCGGTCGCAAGCTGCGTGCCGAGCTTGTGTGTTAATGCAGACATCTCATTTTCCTTTCTTGCTTGTTTGCCTGTCTCAGGCCGTCAGGCCCGTGACGGTGAATTCGTGCGTGACGCTCAGGCCGTCCGCCGTCTCCGTCGGCGCCGTGCCGCCGCCGCCGCGCAGCGCGAAGGGCCGGAAGCCCGCAAAGCCGAGATCGGCCTCCAGGCGCGCGGCGTCCATCTGCCACGCGCCCACGAGGCGGCAGATCGCCTCGGTCATCGGGATCACCGTCGTCGCCGCCGCCGCGGACGACGCGTTGCGGAACCACGTCGTCACGCGCACGGCCAGCGTCGCCTTATTGAGCATGGGCCGCTCGTAGGCCGGCAGGCCCACCGCCACCGCCACGAGCGTCCCCGTTGGCTGCAGTTCGGGTCCCGTCCGTCCCTCCGCCGCGTCGCCCCAGGTTCCCCGGACCACCGGCCGCCGCGCCGCCGGCACGCCGCCGAACGCCGCCGCCAGCGCCTTGCAGATGCGCTCCTCCAGCTCCGCCGCGATCACGAGAGCACCCCCGTCGAGCTGTAGATCTTCGCGGGCTTCGAGATGATCACGCCGTCGGTGGTGGCGTCGATCGCCTCCGTGCCGCTCGCGAGCGCCCGCAGGCGCGCCTCCTGCGCGTCCGCGATCTTCGCCCACGGGTTGGACTCGTCGGCCACCCCGCGCCGGCGGTAGAGGATGTCCAGCATGAACACCCGCACGGCGTAGTCCGCCGCCGTGGAGTACTGCGCCGGCACGGCCCCGCCGAAAAGGGCCTCCGCGCGGGCGTTCGCGCTTGCGAGCGCCGCGTCGAAGGCCTTCTCGTCGGCGAGGCCGTCCTGGTCGTCGTCGAGGGCCTCGATGAGCTTCTGCTCCGGCATGTCGCCGGTCAGGTCGTCTATCGTCAGCCTCGTCATGGAGCCTTACTTCTCCTCCCAGGCCGCAACGGCCGCCGCGCCGCCCTTGTAGGCGAGGAACGGAAGCGTCATGAAGCCCTCGCCGCGCGCGTGCACGCCGTAGAGGAAGTCGTTCGTCATGAACACGTTCGTGTCCTCGTCGCGGTCCTTGCGCGTCAGCACCGGCAGCTTGCGCTTCTGGATGCCCACGGCCTTCACGCCGTTCTTGTCGCCGAGCACGTACCACTCGCTGGCGTGGTCTCCCACGAGCGACTGCGAAACGCGCACCTTCAGCGCCTTCGCCGGGCTCACGTTGCTCACCGTCGTGGTGCCGTCGCTCACCAGGTCCGCCTCGCAGATCAGCTTGGCCGCCGCCTCGAGCGACGGGCCCACGAGGAGCACGTCCGGGCGGATCTCGCCCGGCTCGCCGCCGTAGAGCGTCCAGCCGCGCATCGCCGCGATGGCCGCCTCGACGGCGGCCTTGCTGAAGGAGGTCGTCACCGCGTTCGTGAACGTGCTCTCCCCGAGCACGCGGCCCGAGCAGAAGAACGGGTTGCCGTCCGCCCACTCGCCGTTCCCCAGGAGCGCCTCGATTGCGAGCTTCTTCCACAGGTTCTCGGCGTCCGCGCCCATCATGCCCACCAGCGGCGCGTAGACGCCGTACTGGTCGTCCTCGATCTCGTTGCGCGAGACCTTGATCGTGTTCTCGAAGTCGCGGTTCACGACCGTGAGCTTGCCGAGCTTCGCGTTGTTCAGGACGCGCTCGCCCACCCACTCGTGGATGCCGTGCAGCTGCTCGAGCCAGCTGTGCTGCGTGGCGGAGCCCGCGCCGGTGAAGGCGAGGGCGATGTCCTCGGGAAGGAGGTCGTTCGGCGTCACGCGCGTCTGCGCGGCCTTCTGCGCCTCGGTGAATTTCGTCTGGAACGTCTTGAAGAGCCCGTCCAGGGTTGCTGCAGTGATGTTCATGTCTTTGCCTTTCCTTGCTGTTGTACGCTTGCTGTTTCCCCGCCGCTACCGGCCAACCACCACCACGACCTTGCCGTCGTCGCGCACGTCGGCCACCTTGCCGACGGCCTTCGTGCCGCTCGTCTTGGTCACGGTCCAGGGGTTCGTCGCCACGGAGTAGGCCGTCGCGCCGATGTCCTTCTTCGCGATCGCGCCGGCGCCGGTCGCGTTCTCGAGGATGAATCCCCCGCGCTGCACCGTCACGTTCTCGCCCTTCGCCGCATTGTGCAGGAACACCCCGCACACGGTGAGCGTGCCGCCAACGGCGGTGGTGTTCACCGCGTAGGCGCAGCCGTTCGTGCCCACGGCGGCGATGTTGCCGGCGTAGACCGCCTCGCCCGCCGCGAGCTGGGCGTAGTCGCCGCTCACCTGCGGCGTGTCGTGCTCTCCGGCGACCGCGCCGAAGGCCATTGCCGCCATCGCGGCCATTGCAATCAGTTTCTTCATGTTTTGCCTTTCCTTCGATGTCCTGATGTCCGGGCTTGCCCGGACTACTTCTTGAAGATATCCGGGCTCACCCCGCAGTTGAGCGCGATCTGGCGCAGCTCCTCGGGCACCTCGCCTTCGGCTGTCTTCTCCTTCATGGTCGTCGGCGTCTTCGCGCTGAGCGGCACCGTCACGGGCGTCTTCGCGATCGTGGCCTTCAGGTCTTCGACCGTGATCTTCCCGATGGCGTCCGCGCCGAGCGCGATCACCTTGCCCTCGCGGGCGGCCTCGGCGATGAGGTCGGCCTTCTCGTGGGCGACGGCGGCGGCGGAAAGCGCCGCGACCTTCTCCTCGATCGGCTTCACGGCCTCTGCGACCGCATTCTTCACTGCAGCCGAAAGCGCCGCGTCCTGTTCCTCCTGCGTGGGCTTCTTGCCGGCCGCATCGAGCGCGGCCTGAATGGCCTCGTCCGTGGCGTCCTCGCCAAGCCCCAGCAGCTTCAATAGCAATGCCTTGTAGTCCATTGCCGGTTGTCCTTTCTTTTTCCCGGGAGGGCCGGGCTCCGTCCCGGCCTCCTGGTTGTTGATGATTCCGCTCAGCGCGGAAGAGATACCGCCACTCAGCGGCGCCTCCACGAAATCCATGCCGTCCACCGCGCCGGCGCGGCACAGCGCCACGCTCGCCACGGCCACGAGGTTGCCTTCCTTGTCGGTCACGGCCCCGGCCGAGACGTCGGCGTAGTTCGCCGCCATCTTCTCGCCGTCCGGAGTCCAGCTCGACATCGTGATGTACACCCCGTCGCCCTCGACGGCCTCGATCGTGCCGAATCCCGCGACGGGACGCGGCTCCTTCGACTCCTTGTACGCCGCCGTGCCGGGGAAGGTGTTGTGCTCGAAGTCGAGCGCCACCTTGCGGTAGGGATAGGTGTCGGCGTTCAGGCACTTCACGAAGAGCGCGCCCACGTTCACGCGCTTCCCGTGGCAGTTCGGGTTGTCGCCCCAGTTCAGCACCTTGATCCGGCGCGGCAGCTTCGCCGCGTCAGCCGAAAGGCTCACGGCGACGCCGGTGGTGCGAAGAAGTATCACTTTGTCTGGCTTGCCCATAACGGCGCACAGTATAGATAAAAAACGCCGCGCGGGCTTGCGCCCGTGCGGACTGTGCGGCAACGGAAAAGGCGGTATTTATATCGGAGCGGCCGGCTTTAGCCGGCCTCAACCGCCCCCGTTCCCGAAGACCTTGTCGATTTCCTTTTTGTAGATCGCCTCGACGTTGTCCTTTATGTCGCGCATCGCCGCAGACGTCAGCTGGCCGTCCGCATCGATCGGGAAGAAGGGCCGCGCCGGCATGTTCTTCGTGCCGTGCTGGTGGTAGCCCGCGTACTTCACCTTCGTGCCCACCACCACGGTGTCCGGGCCAGTCACCACGGCGCGGAAGTTGTCCCGCAGGTCTCCGCTCCTGATCAGCAGCGGGTGCGTCGCCTTCCTGTCCTTTCGCGGCGCCCACGGCGAAGGGCGCAGGCTCGCGTTCCTGAACGCCTCCGTCGTATGGTTCTTCACCTCGTTGCCGATGACCTTCAGCGCGTTCTGCTGCGCCCGCGCGAGCGCCTCCGGGAAGTCCGCCAGCTTCCGCGTCAGGTCCAACGTGTCGATCGTGACCGTGATCATGGCTCCACCCCCTCCGGAATCGGCGGAATCTCCCACGGCCCGGGATCCTTGTCTCGGCAGTTCACGCAGAAGATGTAGTCGAAAAGGTCGTCGTTGCGGTTCCGCATCGCCTCGTGCCAGGCGTCCTTTGCCCGCCAGTTCTTCACGATGTCGTAGAGCTTCGCCCGCTCTTCCATGGCTTCTTCCTTTGTCATCCGATCTCCTCCATCTTGATGTACCCGCCTTCGGCGAGCTTGTTCAGAAAGGTCTGGTACGCCCTCATGTCAATCCGCCCAGTCCTGTTGTCCTCGTCGAACTGCCGGATGCGCCGCGCGTCCTCCGGAGTCGGCGTCTTGAGCCACTGCCAGCGCCTGAGCCTCTTTCCGGCGGCGATGTAGTCCACCTTGCTTCCGATGTTGTAGCCGAAGAGCAGGTCCGCCGGGGAGGGCGTGTTGTCGCCCGTCGGATGCGTGTGCAGCGTGCACACGGTCGCCTTGCCGGGTATTTCCGGCCTTACGCTGTTGGCGTCTCCTGTCGCCTCCGCGATTTTCCTGCCGGTGTCGAAGTCAAGCACCACTGCCCGCTCCCTGCCGTCCGTATCGGAGCGGCGGGCTTCAGCCCGCCCCGTCTTCTGCATCTTCCCGTCGATCATAAGCTCCCACATCGTCTCGGGGGCGCGGCCGTCCGCCTGCACCGTCACCCTCTTCGCCGGATTCACGAAGCCGATCTTCCAGTCCGGCTCGTCGCGTCCCTCGCGCAGCGCGTCCAAATCTATCGCCGCGTTCGTCGGGTCGAACTGGAAGCTCCCGCTCCGCTCCGGCGTCGGCATCTGACCGTGCGGCGTGATGCCCTGCTTCTTTGCGTCCAGTTCGGTCAATTCGATCACGATGCACCGGCAGCCCCAGTCCCACGGCGGATAGTGCGTCTTCCACCACGGGTCGTCCGCGCGCAGCACCTTGCCGTCAAGCGCGGCGTGGCCGGGCCGTACCCTCGAATCACCCACCGTCTCGTACTTCCAGTAGGGGAACACGTCGATGTCCTCCATCTGCTGCTGGTGCCGGGCGACCGCATACGCCTGGAAGCCGTGCGTGCGCAGCTGGAACTCCGCCCGTGCCCGCGCGGCCTTCATGTCGCCGCCCGTGAAGGGCGAGATCTCCGCCGCGATCTCCTTCTTCGCCTCGTCCCAGCTCGCGCCCTCCGGAAGCTTCGCCACCGCGTCGCGGATGCGCTGCAGCGCGTCCAGCTGCTCGATGCCCGCCACCGTGAAGGCGCGCTGCTTCAGCTGCGGCGGAAGGTTGCCGAAGTGCGTTGGATCCGCGACGGCCTTGCCGCGGATGTAGTCCGCGGCCGCCTCGTTCGGGAATGTCTCGATTGTCAGGTTTGCTGTCATTGCTTGGCTCCTAAGTATACCACAAAATCACACGAACCGCTTCCAGCCGCCGAGGCCGTTTGCCTGAAGGTACGTCTCGCGGTCCTCGCCGCCCTCGTTCCAGCGGTCGGGGTTGTCCATGCAGTCGGCGAGGTGGCGGTACCAGCTGTCGAGGTCAAGGAGGATCGTGTTCGGCGCCACGCGCACCACGTCCACGAACCCCGCGCGCCCGAGGCGGAGGATCGTGTCGTAGCGGCAGCGCTCGTTGCCGTCCTCGCCCGCGCGGGCGGGAAAGCCCAGGAGCGTCGCCGTCCGGGAGTCGAGCCGCACGTACCGCCCCGCCACCGGCACCGGCGCGAAGGTGCCGTCCTCCTGCTTCGACCACCGGCACATCACGTAGGCGTCCGGCGGCGTCGCCGCGTCCTTCGGCACCCAGGCGTGCCGCCCCGGCGCCACGCGCACCATGTTCGGCTCCGGCGCCACGGCAAGCGGCGGCGGAATCTGCGGCACCGCCAGGTTGTCCTGATGGCCGGGCTTGCCCGGCCCTTCGCCCCCGAAAAGGTCCATCTGCACCATGTTTTCGACCATCGCCGCACGCCTCCAGCCGTGGAATCGCCTACAAGCCGCGGGAAAACGCGGGAAAACGCTTGGAAGCGCCGGGGAGCGGCAAGTGTACCCCCGCCTCGCCCCGCGCTCCTAGGGCCGTTTTTGAGCGGATTTTCGCGGCGCGGTTCCGCAGGGTGAAAATGACCGCCCATGTCTGCTTCGCCGTGGCGGCGTATCGGTCGGTCTTGTGGATCCGCGCGAAGAGCGCGTCGGCGTACCGCCGCGCCCCCTCGCGCCCCCCGAAGGCATCCGCCGTTTCTCCCTCCACAAGCCCCAGCGACCACTGCGCCCGCCGCACCTCGTCGCTTCGCCTTGCGCTGTCCTGATGGCCGGGCTTGCCCGGCCTTTCGCCCGCCAGCCGCCCGAAGTATTCAACCACGGCGGCGTAGTCGCGCTGCGTCACGGCCCGGAAGGAATCCGGCGCGGCGGCGCCCACCACGTCGTGGAGCGTCGCCCGCCGCCAGCTGTCGAAGTCGACCCCGTCGTCGACGAGGCCGGCGTCCGACTGCACCTTGTACGCGCGGCGCGCGGCGAGGACCATGGCCTTCACCTGGTGCGGCTTGACCACGGCCCCGCCCTGCGCGCGCACGGCCCTGTCAACGGCGTTCGCCATCACTTGGCCTCCTTCTTGCCCTTCGGCTTATCGGCCTTCGGCTTCTCGGGCTTCGGCTTCTCGGGCTTCGGCGCACTTGCTGTCGTACGCTTGCTGTCCGCCGCCTTCTTCGGCCTTGTCCACTTAACCGGCATCTTCCTCACCTCCTTTCTGCTCTTTGCTTTTCTCAGATTTGACGGCTGAACTGTGTTCGGCCTCCTCCGGCCAGCAATCCGCGATGTCCAACCGGATCGTGCGGAAGTCTTCCTGTAGGCTGCTGCGCCGCGAGATGTTCAGGTAGCGCTTTCCTGCCTCGGTCGTGACTGCCTCGCGGAGCAGCCTTGCGCCCTCGTTCCACGACTCGTCCTCTACGTTGTAGGAGAGCAGCTTGTTGATCTCCGTGTGCGGCAGGAACCCGTTGCGGTCGGGCTTGAAGGCCGCGTCGATCATCTGCTGCAGCAGGAACGCGCCCTTGCCCGCGCGCTCCAGCTCGCGCTGGGCGTAGTCCAGCATCAGCTCGCGCGCCTTCTGCACGCGCCCGTCAAGACGCACGTTGTACTGCTGCTTGATCGTCACCTCGATCATCGCGTCGAAGCTCCGTGCCGAGAAGTTGCCGCGCGTGCCGAGCGATTCCTTCATCGCCGCGAGGCCGTCCATCGTCTTCACGGCGTCGGCCATGAAGCTTTCCATCTGCGCGCGGAGCTTCAGCGCCCCGGCGAGTACGCGCCGCACGGCGCGGTCCCGCGCCTTGTCGTACGCCTTCACGTAGCTGCCGGGCACTTCCTGCCCGCGCCCGTCGATCCATGTCTTCTGCTGCTTTGCCATTTCCTTTTCTCCTTTCATGAATGTTGCCAGTGTGGAAATGTTGCCAGTTCCAATGTTGCCAGTTTTCAATTGGTCATTGGCATTGGGTATTGGCAACACTTTCACATTTCCACATTTCACCTTCTCCCCGTCACCGCCGTCACCGCGCGGCTCACCGCGTCGGCCTCGAGCGAGGCGAGCTCGCGCGCCACGTCGCGCACGAAGGCGTAGTTCCCCGCCAGCAGCGCCGAGGGGCGCACGATCTTCGCCGCCACCTTCAGCTCCGCCGGCTGGGCGTCCTTGAACCGCTTCGAGAGGTACGTGCGGATGTCCGCCTCGTCGAGCGTGAGCTTCACGCGCTCCGAGAGACGGTTCGTCGCGATCTGCTTCGCCTCCTGGTAGGCGTGCGCCTGCAGTTTGTTCCACAGGGTCGGGATCGCCACCAGGATGAACTCCCCCGGCGTCGTGTTCACGAGCGTCTTCACCGTGTTGAGGCAGTGCGGGCCGAGGTGGTGCGCCTCGTCGATCACGAGACACCGCCGCGAGATCGCAAGCCGCGCCTGCACCTCCTCCAGACGCTGCACGCGCCCCGCCGGCAGCTCCGTGACGCCGAGCGCGCGCAGGATCGCGCCCAGGAACGCGTTGGGCGAGTCCGCCCACACGTCGCTCGCCTCCACGTAGCTGATGCGGCCCGTGCCGTACTTGCCGCGCAGGAGGCCCACGGCGGTGGTCTTCCCCACGCCGCTTTCGCCCTGCACGATCAGCACGCGGTTCGTGCCCGTCGCCTTCACCACGCCCAGGAACGCCCTGCGGATCTTCACCACGGTGCCGAGGTCGTCGTAGATGCGCTCCTCGCCGCCCTGGTTCGCCAGCTCCTCCATCGTGGCGTACACCGCCCGGTACTTCGTGAGCTGGTTTTCGGCGTTGTAGCCCTCGAGGTTACCCGCCGAGATGTCGCGGAAGCTCTTCTCGCTTCCGAGGTCGCTGAAGTTCCTGACAAGCTGCGCGCGGCTCATGCCGTGCGACTCGCCCCACGCCGCGATCTTCGCGGCGGTCTCCACCAGTTCGCTTTCCAGTTGGTTCTTCATGCTTGCTCCTTCTTCTTGCTGTTGTACGCTTGCTGTCACTTCACCTCGCTGATGAAGTAGGCGATCGCGAACGGCAGCCACGTGGCCAGCCACGCGAAGAATGTGATATCGTCCCCGCTCATGCATCCTCTCCCTTCTGCCGGGCCACCGTCGCCGCCAGTGCC
>CAMIVJ010000020.1 GCA_946401765.1 uncultured bacterium
CAGTTGCAAGCCAAGCGATGAACGCAATCGCGACATCTTCTGACGAAGCCACCACCAGGTCATTTATCCTAATGTCCATTCCAATTATCCTTTCAATTTTTGATGAATGTCATCTTCCCGCCGAGGCGGTCGACGACGAGGGTGAAGTTGGCGAAGAAGTCATAGCCGATCACGCCTTCGGGCGGGACGGCGCAGCAATCCAGTCTCGCCTTGTTGTCGCGGGCGTCGCCGCAGAGGATCTCGAACGGGTGGCCCGCGAACTCGCACGGGACACGGCGCATCGGCGCCGTCCAAGGCCTGCCGTCAAAAGAGCACTCGTCGGCGTTGCCGTCGGAAGGAAAGTCCTTTGAGAGGTTGTGCACATACGAGAACGCCGCGCCGGTGTCGATGTAGCGCATGCCCTCAACGCCACCGACCGTCATCTTCACGAGCCAGCCGTTCGGGCGCACCTCAAGCGGAACGGTAGTGCCTCCTTCAAGCGAAATCGGCTCGTCGGAGGTCGTGATCTCGCTGTTGTGGTAGTCGAACTTCGTGTACCGCTTCAGCGCCTGCACGCCCGCGAAGTGGAGTCCGGGAATCCCGAAGAACTCCTGCACCCCATGTTCAGCCGACATGAATGCGCCTGGAAAGCCTGTGTCGACCAAACACCACTTCCCGTCGATCTCAACAATCGGAACCTTTTTGATTAGTTCAAACTTCATTTATCATTCTCCTCCGATGAAGAGGAACTACGACGCCTCGACAATCTTACTTCTCATGCTTGCCGGTCGGGCTGTGGTAGCAGCCAGAGCCGTTGGAGGTGGAGCCGCACCAGATGCACTTGTTGCCGCCAGGGCCGTGGCGGTGCTTGCGCGTGGGCGAATGGATGCAACCCAAGCCGTAGCTCGTGCTTCCGCAGCATCTGCATTTCGTACTCATACTTTTTCTCCAACGGGAATAGTATAGCAAATAATCGGCGGGCACTGTGAGATAATTCACGGAGATAGACAGAGATGTTTGGGAATCATCGATCATTTTCTCAGGCAACTTGCGGAAAGTCACCTCCGAACGTACGCATGCTGTGGCAATGGCGCCCTTATGTACGGGCGAGATGCCCGCCACCCAAATGGAATCGGCACTCGTAGTCGCCGTCAACCACTTGTCCGTTGCTCCTTCACCGCGTGGACCGCAGCCCGTCCCGCGGCCTCGCCCATCTGGTTGCAGTTGACCATCACGCGCAGCGCGCCGTAGGCTTCGCGTTCGCAGTCGACCATCCGTCCGGCGCAACACAGGTTCTCCGCGCCGACCGGCAGGAGCGCACGCAGGGGTATCTCGTACCAAGTGGGATACGGACCCGCATCCGTACGCCACTTGCCGCGTCGCCACTGGATTTTCCCATCGGGCATCGCCTCCATCACGTGCTCGTCACCGTTGAGGTAGCGGAAGGTGATGCCGGCCCCTTCGTGGATGTCCACGCGGTAGGAACCCTTCGCGATGCAGTCGTCGAAATGGCGGCCATACAGCACGTCCTTTGAGGTCACGCGGTACTGCGCCACGATGTGGCGCGACTCGCGCAGGCCCATGTCGGGCGCGACAGTCACGAACGCAAGGCGCCTCCCCTCGGGCATCGGGAACTTCCTGTTCGCGGCGTCTACGATTTGCTTCAGCTGCGCGCGCCCCTCGAAAAGTCCTTCGGTGAGGTCACGGGCGACGGACGGATTGCAGGCGGAGATGCGCGTGGCCGCCAAGAACGTGAGACCCGGCGCGCCGATGACAGGCGCCGACCACTGGAAGACGTGCTTGAGACCCGCGCCGCCGGACGGCCCCATAAGCTTCCCGAATGAAAATGACGGATGGGCCTTCTTGATGGCGTCCACGCCCGAAAGGATGGCGCAGAGCGTATGTGCCTGCAGGTCGCTGCGCGGTTGGGTCCACGTCTCTAACCCGGCGCGCGCCGCGAGGATTGCGTCGCCCGTCGCGTCGATGAACTGCCGGGCCGCGATCGCGCGCCGTCCGTCACGGTCCTCGACTACAACGTGCGTGATGTGTCCGGGACGGTCCAGTACGGCGTCCACAACCTGTGCCTTAAGGTAGGAATCGATTGTTTTCGCCTCGCGCACGAGTTCGTCAAGCGCAATCTCCAGTGCCGCCACGTTCAGGTAGCAGCCGACGTTCTTGTCGGTTTTCCCCAGGAGGCGCGCCTCGCCGCGCGCGAGTAGCTTTTGCTCGATTTCCTCCGTGATGCCGCCGATGATCTGACGCGTGCCGTCCGTGGAGTAGAGAGAATGCCACACGGGGACAAGTCCCGCCGTGGCCGTGCCGCCGAAGAAGGCGTTGTATTCGACGATGGCGACCGAAAGCCCCGCGCGCGCAGCTGTCACGGCCGCCGCGACGCCCGTCGTCGAGCCGCCCGCCACCACGAGGTCGTACGTGCCGGCTATTGGAATCGTTTCGCCCTGCGTCACTAGGCGGCCATCCTCCGTCGCGCGCACGCGCAAGCCGGCCAACGGACCTACCGCTGCCACGGTGGCGATGAACTGCCGTCTACTCGTCATCCTGTCACATAACTTCTATTTTCCGTATCCGCGATGATGCGAACATTCATAGGTATTGGCATCTACACCGTCACTTCTGTCCGCCGTCTTGCGGAGGCGTGAACGGCGGCTCGCCGGGATTGCGGAGCCTGTTGAACTGTTCGCAGAGGTCTTCCCCGACGATGCGGGAGAAGCGGCGCGCCCACTGCTGCCGCTTTTCGTAGTCGTTCTTCGGACGCTCGGCGGGCGTCAGTTTGCGGTATTCGGCGAACATCTTCTTGAACGGCTCCCAGCCGTACCGTTCCCGAAGGCGCACGAAGAACTCCAGCGCCAGGAAGGGATCGCCCTTCCACATGTCGTAGGGATGGCCCGCCTTTTCCCAGCGTGCATACGCCTGCTGGACGTCCGCGCTTCCCATCTTCGTCTGGCGCGGCTTCCGTCCGCAGATCCTCTCCATGCAGGCGAGGGTGAAGAAGTTGACCGTGACCTCGGTGGTGCCGTTGAACGTCCAGTCGTAGTTCTGGTGGTTGTGGCCCATCTCGTGGAAGAACCCCCACACGTCGTCAACCGCGCCCGCGCGTATCGTTGGCTCGCTCAGGAGGTTGCGCAGGCAGCTGGTGGGCATCATGATCGGATAGCCCGCGTGCATGTAGCCGGCGCAGAGCTGCACGTCGGCGCAGATGCGCTCTGGCGACGCGCGCTTCACGGGAATCCCGGTTAGCTTCGCGTCGTTCGCCATTATCTCGCGCCACACCTGCAGGAGCGGACGCGGATCGGCGAGGTTCTGCACGCTTGCGTACGGAACGGTGATCACGAGGCACTCGCTCTCGAGCTCCACCATGGGCGCACGCCTCTCGCGCAGCTGCGCCACCCACGTCTCGAGAGTGTCGACGCCGTCCACGAACCTCGCCGCTGGGCACGCAGGGCCAACTTTCACGGTGGTCTTTCCCTCCGCCCCGTGAGGCACCACGATGTAAACGAGCCCTCCGAACGGGGACGAAAACTTCGTCGTCGTCTTCTTTAGCGGGATCTCCACGTCCACCACAGGCGCACGGCGCCAATCGTTGTGGTTCGTTACGCGGCAATGAGTGGACCCCACCCGCACGCGAAGGCCCAGCTTCTCCGCGCCGTCCGCAAGCGTCACGGTGATCGGCTCGCCCGCTGCCGCGAAGAGTCCGGTGCCATGCCAGCGCGGCACGGCAAGGTCGATATCAACGTCTCGCGTCTCGCGGCGCAAGTCCTTGTCGGGCACACCTGGATACGACGCCGCGGCCGCACTCGCGGGCCACTCACGCTCGGGCTTGGCAAGCCATGCGTTCTGGAATAGCGTGTAGGCGAGCCGCTCGCGCACGCGCGTTCTGCCGAGCGGACGCGACGGCGAGGGCACAATGTCCTTCAAGGCCGACTTCGTAAGCGCCTCCATTCTCGGGCGCCACTTCGTGTCGGTTGACGGCAGCACCTCCGCAAGCGTCTCCAGCATAAATAGGCACCTTGCGCCCAGCGCGGGCGGCATGACCCTGCTTCCTTCCGCAAGCTCAAGCGCGCTCTCCGCCGAAAGCCCCGGCAGATCGTCAGTGCCAGCCACTTCGTACACGCCGTCGTTCCCTGCCTCGACACAGGCGCCGCAGGAGTAGATGCCGGCCGGTCCCAGCGCGACGTTGAACGGACTTTCCGTGAACGGACGCTCTCCCGACACCTGATGCCAGCCCCAGCCCACAACGACGGCCAGCACGCCGCCGCCGCCGCGAATGAACTCGGCGAGCCTGGCGGCATCTTCCTTGGAATGAGAATCAGGCATCGTGATGACTACGGCCCCCGCCGGCAGCGAAGAAAGAGCGTCGTAGCCATGCAGCTGCTTCACGCGCAAACCCTTCACCTCCTTTAGCACCTCGACCGCAGCCGCAGCCATCCTGCCGCGGCCTCCTTCCACGTATATCTCCGCAGGAGGAAAACCGCCTGCAAGCCACATGAGGCACTCGCGCAGGAAGGCCGCGTTGCCGCGCTTGCGCATGACGTCTCCCTCCATGAAGCCATGGTGAGTCACCGCCACCACACGCCCCTTGTCGTACGCAGCCCCTGCCGCGACGGGCGCTTTGACGCCGTTCACGCGCCCGAAGGCGAGAGGCGCGGCGTCTTCGCCGGCGATGACCACGCATCCCGGAACTGCACCGCCGCCAATGGCGATTGGACGCGCCTTGCGCGAAAGGTTGCCGCGCAGTGCGTCAACGCTACGCGCAACGCAGGAAACGGCAAGTACTGTGCACACAGCCAATATGGTTCTTTTCATGAATGGTGATTTCATCGTCGCATGTCCTTACCTTGAATTCATCGTTAAACAATCAATGCCGCCCTCCAAGCGAGGCCAAAAGACCGCCGCAGAGCAGGAGCTCGCGCTCGCGCGCGGAAAGCGACGCGACAAGAATAACCGTTCTGCCGTCCTGGAGCTTCACGGCAAGGCGGCCATCGCCCGCAACCGCAGCCCTCAGCCCGGAAAGGTCGATCGCGTCGCCTTGCTTGAGCAAGTCGTAGTCGCCTTGATCATCGAAGACGAGCGGCACTATGCCAAAGTTGACGAGATTCGCGCGATGTATGCGCTCGATGGACTTTGCGATCACGGCCTTTACGCCAAGATACATAGGGCAGAGCGCGGCATGTTCGCGGCTGGAACCCTGTCCGTAGCTCTCGCCGGCAACAATCACGTTCGCAAGGCCGCTTGCCTTGGCAGCAAGGCACCTGTCGTGGAACGAGGAATCGCACGGCTCGAACACGAACTTCGCGTATTCTGGCACGTTCGAGCGGAACTTGAGCCGCGCGCCGGCGGGCATGATGTGGTCCGTGGTGATCTTGTCGCCCACCTTTATCGCGACAACGCCCCTGCACTTCTCCGCAAGCGGCTCGCCCTTAGGCACAGGGGCGATGTTGGGTCCGCGGACGATCTCGGCCCTTCTCACGCCTTTGCCGGCTGTGTCGCGGTAGAGGAACATCGAGTCGTCGACTGGAAACTTCTTCGGCGCGGGCACGGACGGAATCTTCGCGCCAAGCGGCGAAACGACCTTGCCCTCGAGCGCGCTTACGGCGGCGGTCTCTGGAGAGACGAGATACACCTGCGCGCTCTTCGTGCCGCTGCGGCCCTCGAAGTTGCGGTTGTTCGTGCGCAGCGATATGGCGCCCGTGCGTGGACTCATGTGCGCGCCGATGCAGAAGCCGCATGCGTTCTCAAGTATGCGGCATCCGGCCTTGACGAGAATCGCGAGCGAACCATCCTCGGCCAGCATGTTCACCACCTGGCGCGAACCGCACGCGATGCCCACCTCCACGTCGTCGGCAACGTGCTTTCCCTTCAGAATCAACGCCACCGTGCGGATGTCGCGGTAGGAGCTGTTTGTGCACGATCCGATCATGATCTGGTTGACCTTCGTGCCCTTCATCGACTTCACCGTAACCACGTTGCCGGGCGAATGCGGCGCGGCCATCATCGGCTCGATCGCCGAAAGGTCGATTTCGAACACGTCGGCGTAGGCGGCGCCTTTGTCAGCCACAAGCTCGATCCAGTCGCCCGCGCGCCCCTGCGCCTCCAGGAACTGGCGCGTGACGGCGTCGCTCGGAAACACGCTCGTCGTCACCCCGAGCTCCGCGCCCATGTTGGCGATGGTGGCGCGGCTTGGCACGTCGAGAGTCTTCACGCCAGGGCCGAAGTATTCGAAAATCCAGCCCACGTTGCCCTTCGTGCCGAACTTCTCGAGCACCTTCAGAATCACGTCCTTCGCGCTGCAGCCTCTGGGCAGACGGCCCGTCAGGCGAATTCCGCGTACCTTTGGGGACGGAATGTGGAATGCGCCGCCGGCCATCGCCACGGCGATGTCAATGCCGCCCGCGCCTATTGCCATCATGCCGATGCCGCCGCCCGTGGGAGTGTGGCTGTCGCTGCCGAGCAGGGTTTTGCCAGGTCGGCCGAAGCGCTCAAGATGAAGCTGGTGGCAGATGCCGTTGCCGCACTTGGAGTAGATCACGCCGAACCTGCGCGCGACCGAGGCGAGGAAGTCGTGGTCGTCGGCATTCTCGTAGCCGATCTGCACGGTGTTGTGGTCCACATAGGAGACGGCAAGCTCGTTGCGCACGTGCGGCACGCCCATTGACTCGAACTGGAGGTACGCCATCGTGCCGGTGGCGTCCTGCGTGAGCGTCTGGTCTATGCGAATGCCGACCTCGGCGTCCATTGCCGGGTCGCCTTCCACAAGATGCGCGGCGAGGATCTTCTCCACCACATTCATCGGCGTCTTCGCGCTTTGCTTTTTACTGCTCTTCTTCATTCATCGCCCTATTCTTGTTTCAGATTCCGGTTTTCCTGGCCGGAAAATCCACCTAACTCCGCCTGGTAGGGCAGGCAGATGGACCATATTATACCAAATGCGCATCCCTCCATCAAACTCTGACGGCGGGAACGACCGCAAATCTGGCGAGGAACATCACCTTCCTGCCGAGTACGTCATCGTGATCGCGGCCGTGGTGACGGGCTTCTCGAACGCGAACGACAAACGCTCGGGCGGCTGGCGCCCTGGGTTTTCGATTTTCTCTGATGAGAACTTTACCGGCGCAGATGCGGAGACGGCAAGCTTCATCTTTCTAAAGCCGCTCGTCTTCTTGAACGTGAATAGCATGCCCTTCTCGTCCTTCGTCCACTCGCGGTACGTGATCACGGGCACTTCGAACGTGGTGGGTTCGGAGAACTCGGCCTTGTCGGTGACAGTGAAAGTGCAGTGTTCACGATCGAACACTATCGTACGCCGAAGCGACTTGAGCGCGGGCACCTTGTAGGCGGCGGCATAGTCTATCGTAATCAAGTCCTCCTTGTCGGTGAAGCGCGTCTCTACCACCTTCGCGGCGGCGGCGCGTCCGCCGCTCTGCAGCTTCCCGCCGATCACGGGCACGGGGTGGCCGTACGAGTTGAGAACCTTCGAGACGTAACGGTCGCGCGAGAAAGTGCGGCGCGTGTACACCTCGCCGCCTGGGTCGCCTGCCATCTCGCAGCCGTCCATCATCACCGTGTATGTGCCCACGTCGTTGTGGTTGTGGAGCTCGGCGTTGTGCCCGCCCTTGAAGGCGGCGCTCCAGCGCAGACCCTTGTCGCCGGGCTGGGCGTAGCGGGAGATGAGCACCTGGGCGTCCTTGAACCAGGTGCGGATTGGCAGCACGTCCATCGTCGGTTCGCGCTGTGGCGGCTCCTGCCCGAAGGCGCGCAGCGAGAACTGCGCGTAGCCGGACGAGAGCAGCGGGAGTCTGAGCGCGGGAGTGCTCACGAGATCGGGCCACACCTGCCGGCCGAGCGCGAGCAGCGATGGCGAAGGATTGCCGCCGCCGTCCGCGAAATGGGGCGACCTGCCGGGCTGCAGCTGGAAGCCGTAGGCATACTTCATGACCGTCTTCGTCTTGGGGTTGGCGAAGAGATCGACCTTGCCGCCAGTCGCGGCGCGTATGGAAAGCCCCATCATCAGGTGGTGCCCGTAGCCGTAGTTCCAATAGCCCATGCCTTCCGAGCAGTAGCCGTCGTCGGTGTAGCCTGCGATGGCGAACGGCACGCTGCCCTCGGCGTGGACGACGAACTCGGCGCGCAGGCGGCGGTCAGGCACGATCGCGAGCGCCGCCCTCACCACGCAGCAGTTGCACACGCTGTTCCAGTTGTTGCCGCCGTGGAACCACCAGTGCGTGCGGAGGGACGCCTCGCCGCGGGCATGGGCAAGATGCGGCCTGAACGTGCGCCTCTCCACCTCTGAGCGGATCTTCTCCCTAGTAGTCTCTGGAAGCGCGTCCCCTAGCCACGCAAGGCAGTACGCGAGGTCTTGCGAAACTGCCGCGCTCACGAGGTCCACATGCGGCGTACCGTTGAAACATGTGAGCCCTCCGTCGTGCGCGGGAAGTGTCCAGCTCTTCATCGCGCATATCGCGTTGACGTACTCGACGATCTTAGAGATGAAACGCCCCTTGTTCTCAAGGCATTCGGCAACGAACAGACTCTCGAATCCGCTCTGCAGCCTGAAATAGCATCTTTCGTAGTTGCGGCGGTTGCCGTTGCGCGAGAACTCGAGATACAGTTCGTCGGGCGTCTCCGGGACTGGCGAATCCAGCAGTTTCTCGGCGGAGGCGACGATGGACTTGCCCTCCTTGGTCTCGGCAAGAGGTCCCCACTTTGCGCGGTCGCTCGCAGGCGCGCCGTCTGCCTGCGGCTTCTCTGGCAGCGATGCCGCCACTTCCGCGATGCGCGCATCGCGTGTCTGCGCAGGAGCGACAGGCGCATCGGCAAAGGCTGTTCCCGCCGCGCAAAACATTGCCAGGCACAGGAACGTTACGAACTGTGTTCTCATCTCGTTTCCTTTCATGTATTTCGTGGTTCAAGAAAAAAGGTCTTTCACCCATTTCACGTACTCGCCATAGACGAGATCGGCGTCAAAGAGGCGCGCCAGCCTCGCGGCGCCTGCGCGCAGTGATGCACCGTCCATGCTTCGCAGTCTTTCGAGTGCGGCAGCAAACGACTTCGCGTCGCCCGCACTGTACGATGCGCCAGCGCCGTTTTCGTCAATGAGGCGCGCCGTCTCGCCTTCCAGAGAGTTTAGAACAGGAAGCCCTGCCGCCGCGTAGTCCGCAAGTTTGTACGGCACGCCCACGCACGATGCGGGAAACATCGGCACAACTGCGGCGTTGGCGCGCGCGAGCATTGCACGCAGCTCTGCGTCGCCAACGTATCCGTGGAAGACTATTCGCCCGTATCCAGCGGCTAGCGCGCGAAGGCTGGGTTCCTGCGGACCCGTTCCCGCAAGCTCCAAACGCACGCCGTCCATGCCCTTCACTGCCTCGATCACGGTGGCGAGGTCGTACGAGGCGCCCATGCTTCCCGCGTATGCGATCGTGAAGTCTCCTCCTGTCGGATGCGTTCCTTCCATGCCGGACGGAATCTCGATGCCGTGGTAGAAGAGGCGCGCGGGCGCAGTGGCGCCGTAGCTGCGCACAAGGTCGATGTAGCGCTCAGAGACGGCCGAGATTGCATCCGCCGCGCGGTAGTTTGCGCGCGCAGTGCGGGCGAGAGGCGCGAGGATAAGACGCGGCGCAACGCGTTCGAACGTCTCCGGCCAGGCGTCCATCACGTCCACGACGAACGGCACACCACGCGCCTTGCAGAAGCGGCGCGCCGCAGCGCAGAGCGAGAGCGGAGGCGAAGAGGCGACCACGAGGTCGGGACGCTCCTCCGCGGCGGCAAGGCGCGTCCAACGGCGCGCCAGCGCGAAATGGGAATAGATGCGCCTGATGCAGATGTTGGCGCCGTAGGGCGGCGTGGGGACCATCTTCACGCGGAAGCCTGGATCAGGGAACGCGGGATCCATCACGCGCCTTGCCTTGCGCGAGTGCGAGAAGTCGCTCGTCCAGAGGGTCACGTCGTGCCCCGCGCGCGCGAACGCGCGGCACATCAGCCAGTATCGCTGCGGCCTGTTTCCCTCAGCCGGCAGATTGTCAAAGGGGTTTACTATCCAGACTCTCATTCACGCTCCTTGCGCGGGGCGAAGACGATGGAGGCGGTGAAGGCGGTGAACGGCGCAACGAGAACGAGCGAGAAGCTGCCGATGAGAGTCTTCACGAGCTCGGCGGATACGAGCGTCGAGTTGATGAAGTCGAGCGGATGCGTGCCCTGCGCGGCAAACGCCATCAGAAGCGTGATGTAGCCGCCTGAATAGGCGAGAAGAAGAGTCGTCGTCATGGTGCCCACGACGCTGCGGCCGATACGCACTCCCGAGAGCAGAAGCTCGCGGCGTGGAAGCGTGGGATTGTGGCGCGCCACCTCTTCGACGCCGCTTGCGATGTCCATCGCAAGGTCCATCACGGCACCGGAGCTCGCGAGCACCATCGCGCCGATGAAGATGTCCTGCAGGTTCAGGAACTCGTAGCCGGAGTAGAGAAGAGTCTGCACATACGGCATCGTGGCGCCGTTTATGTGCATGAGGCGTCCAAAGGCGTGCGCCATGCCGAGTCCGGCGAGGATGCCGAGCGCGGTACCCAGAAACGCCGCCACGCCCTTGCGCGTGAAGCCGGCCACAAGGTACATGATGACGGCGGAGAGCAGGCACACCGCCGCGAAGGAGGTCCAGCTCGCGGACCAGCCGCGCAAGGCGAGCGGGATAACGCCCTTCCACACAACGAGGCAGCTCAGAACAAAGCTGAAGAGAGCCTTCATGCCAGTCCATCCGCCGAAGAGGCACAGGAGGGCGCAGAAGCAGAGGAAGAGCGTGAGAGCCCATCCGAGGCGCCAGTGGTCGCGGGCCACAAGAGTGTCCGTATCCGGGTTCTCGCCGCCGCGTTCAATCACCACGGCCTCGTCACCTGGGGCGAAGTGCTTGTCGAGGTCCATCTGGGCGCGCAATTCGTTGACGGCGCGGAACGTCTTGCCGCTGTTGGGGCCATCCAGCATGCCCACGGTGAGGTGCTGCGTGCCGAACTTCATGACGCCGTGAAGCTCGATGTTGGAGTCGTCCACGGTCAGGACGCGTGCGCGGCGCGCAGTTCCCTCTCGCACGACAAGGGCGGGCGGCGACGGTGCGCGCCACAGCGCCACGCACAGGCAGGCGAGCAGCAGCACCGCCACGCTGTCGCCAAGGCGCTTCATTCGTAGAGGGCCTTGAGGCGCTTGGCGATGTCGGTGTTGTCAAGGAGTCCGGTGAACGCCTCCGCGCCCACGCCCTCGCTCGTGCTGAGAACGGGCAGCGCGGTGTGCGAGCCCGATGTCCAGCCCACTCCGGCCTTGGCGCTCATCACCTGCACGGCCGCGATGGGAAGCATGTTGCGCTTGAAGGCGCCCTCCAGCTTCTTGATGTCGTGCTCGTTTAGCCAGATCTCGTCCTCATGGGCGGACTTCTCGCCGGCCGCGAACTTGCCGCCGGCCTTTTCGTCGCCCTGCTTGCGGCCCACCTTGTCGAAGTCGAACCCGAACCACTTCTCGAGAAGCGGCCTCGCGTCCTTGAACGTGAACTCGCGCCCTTCCGCCTTGGCGGCCTTCTTGGCGCTCTTGAGCTTGCGGCCGAACTCCTCCCACGAGCACTTCTGGCGGGCGAGGCGGCGCGTGTGGAGGGCATAGCCTGTGCTCATGAAGCCCATGGCCATTCCGCCCGTCTCGTGGTCGCCAGTGGTGACGATGAGCGTCTCGTCGGGATGCTTCTCCATGAACGCCTTCGCGACGCGCGTCGCGTCGTCGAGCTCAAGCGTCTCGCGCAGGTTGGTTGCGGTGTCGTTAGCGTGCCCGGCGTGATCGAGCTTGCCGCCCTCCACGAAGAGGAAAAAACCGGCGTCGCCGTCCAGAAGCTCAATGCCCTTCGCGGTGAGCTCGGCGAGCGTTGGCTGCGAGCCGTCGGCGTCGATCGCGTACTGCAGCTCGCCGTCGTCGCCGCGGTAGAAGCAGCGCTGGCCGGGCTTGAAGGCGCGGAAGGCGGCAGTGTTGGTGGCCACAACGAAGCCGGCCTTCTCGGCGAGCTCAAGGAGGTCGCCCTTGTACTCGGGGTCCTTCACGTCGTTCTGCTTGCCGTCGAAGCCGCCGCCAGCGATGTACTCGTAGGGCGAGTTGACGATGTCGAGGCCGATCTGGTAGAGTAGGCCGCGGTGCTTGCGGTGCGCCACGAATCCGGCAGGCGTCGCGTGGTTGATCGTCACCGAGGTCACCACGCCCACCTTGCGTCCGCTGCGGTGCGCGACTTCGAGGACGCTCTCCACGCGCTCGCCCTTGGAATCAACTCCCGCGGCGCCGTTGCTGGTCTTGACGCCGCACGCAAGCGCCGTAGCCGCGGCTGCGGAGTCGGTGATGAGCGAAGTCGCAGAGGCCGTGCGGGTGGTCGCGTGCATCTTGAAGTGGTTGAGCGTGAGCGGACCATGCCCCGTCGCGAGCGCGAACTCCTCCGCCACCATGCGCTGCGGCGTGGACATCCCGTCACCGATGAACAGAAACACATACTTCGGCGAAGCGGCCTGAATCGCCGCCGCCAGAAGCACAACCCCCATTGCACACTTTGTCTTCATCGATTCTTCCTTCTAACACGAAACCCGCGCCGAGACGCGGGTTCGCTTGTTCAATGGAGGTGGGAAGCGGAGTTGAACCGCTGTGGACGGATTTGCAGTCCGTAGCCTAACCGCTCGGCCATCCCACCAGTTGCTCGACCTTAGTTGGTCTTCTTCGCCGCAAGAAGACGGGCATGGACGCGCTTGTTGTACGCCTTGCGCCGATTTCTCTTGGCACGTTTTCTAAGTTGTTGTCCCATGGCGTGGTAGTATATCAAAAACCCTGGTTCGAATGCAAGTGCGAAATTTCAAAAAGTTCAATTCAGGGAGATGCGTACGGGAACGAAGACTAAGGCAAGGCAGAGCGCGAAGAAAACGCCGAGCGGCCAGTCGCCGAAGCGCACGTAGGGCGTAACGCGCGGGCGCGCCGGCACGGGCACGGTCTCGCACATCACGCCTGCGGCGTCAACGATCGCACGCCCTTCGCCGTCCTCAAGCCACCGCGCGCGCCCCGATGGCGAGATCACGCCCGTCACGCCTGAGTTGCCCACGCGCATCACGGGCAGCCCAGTCTCGATCGCCCTCAGCACTGCCTGCGCCGCATGCTGCACCGGCTCTATCGAATATGAAAACCAGCTGTCGTTCGTCATGAGAACGATGGCCTGCGCGCCAAGGCGGGCGGCGCGGCGGGCGAGCACGGGGTCGGTGTCTTCAAAGCAGATGAGCGGCGCGAGCATGAACACGCGTCCGTCGTCGCGCTCGAGCCGCAGCACACGCGCCTCGCCGGGCCACAGCGACACTCCAATTGGCGAGAGGCGCTGAAGCGGAGTTATCCACTTGTCGAATGGAATATACTCGCCGAAAGGAACAAGGTGCTGCTTCCCGTACGCCTGCGCAAAAATGTTCGTGCCAGGGCCTGAATAGAGCGCGGCCGCGTTCTGCACCTTGCGAACGGGCCCGTTCTGCGATTCGGTCATCTGCCACCAGTCTCCGCCGCTCATGAGCGCCGCACCTCCGGTGACGCCGGCGAAGTAGCGCGCCACGTTCACCACCGCCGATTCGCCGTTCAGCGGAGTTCCGAACTCCGTCATCGCGCTTTCTGCCCACACAACAAGGTCCGGACGCGCCACCTTGGCCGACGCCATCAGACGGCCAAACGCCTCGTACGGATTCTCCACCTTGTCGCGGCGGCTGAATATGCACGGCGCGTTGCGCTGCACCAGCATCACGCGCATCTGCGCCGCCTCAACACCGTCCGCCGATGAAGACGCGGCCGCGAAGTGGAACGCGAGCGCAACGGCGAGCGGCAGGGCCGTCTGGAGCGGACGCATCAGCCGCCCCGCCCTTCCCTCCGGTGTGCCCCACGCATTCCATGCCCCCTCCTCCCTCGCGCGCATCTGCGCCACCATACGGCAGATGAGCGTTGCGAACACTCCGTTCACAAGAACCACAAGCGCGCTCACGAGATACACTCCGCCGATTCTCGCCGGCGCGGCGAGGCGCGGCACCGCCCCTACTGCCGTTCCAAGGAAGTTCCAAGCAAATCCCGTGAAGAGCCATCCCCTCAGCCATTCCGTTCCCGCCCACAGCACAGGCTCCGCCACGACGATCGCGGCAACAGCCCACCAGCCGCTTCCCGCCGCGCGTACCTTCCGCCACGTCCTCGCGTGAAGCCATCCGAAGAGCGCGAAGTAGCCCGCACAGAGCGCCGCGAGGCCGAACCATCCAAGGAGCACAAGCGGCAGCGGACCGTTGTTCTTCACGATCGCCGGCATCCACGAGAGCGTCGCCGTCCAGAACAGCATTCCGCACGCGAACCACGTCCACGCGCTTCGCTTCGGCGAACACAGCCGCGAGAGCGCCAGCATCGGCGCAACCGCGAACGCCACTGCGCACGTCTCGCCCACCGGCGGGAAAGACGCCCACAGCAGCAATGCGCTGAGAGCGCACGGCACGGCGTGCGCGAAAAAACGGAACGTGAAAAATCGCCGCATGGCCTGCAACCTCTCAGCGCTGCGAGCTTGCAAGGTCCGAACGCGGCACCACCACGAAATCTATAGTCTTGTAGCCCGCCCCTTCGTAGATTATACCAATGTCGCCGCTTGGAAGCACCGTCATGTCGGAGTACGCCGCGCCTTCCGGCTGCACGCATATTCCCTCGTTCCACGTGCGGCCGTCGTCGAACGACTCCCTGAGGAAGAGGCGCGCGCGGCGCTTGGGGCTGTTGCAGTTTGTGAAGAGGAGGGACTTGCCGAGGCGCATGATCTGCGCGTTGCACTGAGGGTCGGCGAGATTGCGGTCGTACCACGACTGCCACGTGGCGCCGCGGTCGCGCGAGACATGTATCTGCCGTCCGCCGCCGCGCCAGCGCGAGTTGATCATCCACGCGCCGTCCGTGAGCTCGACGACCTTGCACTCGTCGCCGTTCTTCACGGGCTTGCCGATAGCGCGCCACGTCTTGCCGTGGTCGGTGGAGCCGAAGAGCGCATTGCCGTGGCCCACGCGCACGAGCGTGTGGAGAAGCGTGCCGTCCTTAGTCTGGGTGCCGGAGCCAGAGGTGATGAAAATGAACCCGCCGGCGTTGTGCCCCTTGCCGAACGGCCACTCGGGGAAGGAGATGTCCTTCGTGATGTCGCGCGGCTTAGACCACGTCTTGCCGTTGTCGGACGACTCCTGAACGTGGAAGAGGTAGACGTTTCCCCACCGGTCGGAGCCGTCTGGGTTCTTCCAGTGCCAGACGTTGTAGAACAGGAAGATCTTCTTCGCCTCGGCGTCGACGATGAACGAGGGATCGCTGCCGCTCCACTTGTCGGCGTTCGTCCACGGCCAGGTCCACGTCGGTTCGCTCTGCGTCCACGTCTTGCCGCCGTCGGACGACCTGCGGCATACGATGTTGATCGGCTGGAACGCGTTGAGGTCGCCAATGTTGTCCCGGCGCGCGTCGCACAC
>CAMIVJ010000021.1 GCA_946401765.1 uncultured bacterium
TCACGGCTGCGGTTCAAGCACCACGAAGAATGCGGCGGAATTGGCGTCTTTGCGAGGAAGGGTGAGCGTGCCGTCTTTCCACTCGACATCGACAGGCTCAAGGTCGCGCGTATGGTCCAGCACATGCGCGGAGACGATGCGCGCGTTGTCCATGCCCTTGACTGCGACATTGAGCGGACCCTTTCCGCGGTAGTCGCTGATCAGCACGAAACCGCGCTTCTTGTCGGCCGTGAGGCCGGCGAAGGCCGTGACCGAAGGCACTGTGGCCGCGGCGGCTACCTTCTCAGTGTAGCCAGAGACAATGTCGCCGAATATCTTGAGCGACCAGTAGGACTTGTTGAATTTGCCGATGCCGTCCTTGTAGCCCCAGTTCCCGGTGCATCCGGAGCCATAGTAGTAGGACTGGTCGAGGCAGGAGTTCTGGAAGCCGGCGAGCACGGCGAGATTGAACGCGGCGGAGTCGATGCCGTTGTGGGCGGAGGGTCCGGAGTGGGCCTTGCGTATTTTGTCCGGCGATGATGCGCCGTGTATGCCGTCCCATGAAACGAGGTAGTGCCATTCGTTGATGACGGTGCGGCACTTCGGGAATCCGGCTTCGTCGAGGAGCTTGCGCACGCGCGCCGGCTGGGCGACGAGTTCACGAGGATTCTGCCCATAGTAGTGCCAGCTCATGAAGTCCGGCGCCACGTCGGCCGCGCGGCATGCGGCGAGCAGCTCCTTCATGTAGTCCGTGGGGCAGCCGGCGAAGGCGGGTCCGCCAAAGTTGAGCTGCGGGAACTCCGACTTCAGCCGCTTCAGGCATGTCACGTAGAGGTCGATGAACTCTGCCTTGGTGCCGCGCCAGCATGCCCTGATGTTGGGCTCGTTGTAGATCTCCCAGTTCGCGATGTCCCATTTGAAGCCGTTGGCCCAGCCCTGCGTGTAGTGGCGCACGATGCCGGCGAGAGATTCGGCGTAGCGGGCGTGGTCGGCGGGATTGCGCGTGTTGAAGCCCCATTTGCCCGTGTGCTCGATGGAGGTGCCCATGCGGTAGAAAATCTTCATGCCGATGTTCTGCGAAAGCGAAAGCACATGGTCTGTGGGCTCGAAGACGTAGTTGCGCGGGTCGGACGGATCCAAGTGCGGAAGGGGGAAGATGTACTGCGTGTCGATGATGCGCTGGCCTCGGTTGACGAGCGCCCAGTCATGTGTGCGCGCGGCGGTGAGATGGAGCGCGGCGAGTGCCTTGTCGTCGTTCTCAAGGCTGCGGGGATACGATCTCGGGCCATACCCTGAGCAGTGGAGCCACTTGTTGATGCGTCCAGTGGTGGACGTGAAGTCGATTGTCGCGGTTGCCTCCGCGCCGCATGCCATCGCGCCCGCGAGGGCGAACGCGCCGATGAGAATGTTTGCTTTCATGCCCCTAGTTTACCGAATTCCGCCTTCCCTGTCAAATGTCGGTTGCGTGGGTGAGCGCTTACGCGCTACCGCTGAAGCCAATCGCAGTACGAATCGCCTGTGGCGATTTGCGGCTGGTGCGGCGCGTGCCGGCTTGAGGCTATACCTCGCCGTCCGCACCGCGCCATGCCGCAACCCTGCGGGTTTCGTACTGCGACCGGACGCAGAAGCCCGCTTCGCGGGACGCGAAATGACGCGGAAAAATGAATCGTCCATTTTGCTTTCACTGCAGAGTTCTGAATAGGAATGTTTCTGCGTTCTTCCGTGTCGGCCGAAGGCCGCGTCCGCATCCGCGCGTGATGGCAAGCCGAAGGCGCATCGCGGCGAGGCGGCGCTGGCCGAGGCGCCAGCCTCGAAGCCATGCTCCGTCACGCCGCGATGAATCGCGTCAGCGATTGCCATCACGCACGGCTTCAGTGGTCGCGCGTAAGCGCCTCCATCTATTGCATCTGAGTAGCCCGCTACAATCATTAGCTTGATCGGTATTGCCTAAAGCAGAAGATTGGTGTACAATGTTCTGTGCCGTCTAATGCAATGGAGAATGTGCTGTGAAAAACAACCTCTTGAAAACTGTGCTGGCCTGTGCGCTCGCAGCCGGGCTTGCCGCACATGGCAATGTGCCGACATTTCCCCGCAGTCTTCCACCTGGAAAACATCTGCCGCCGCCGCAAAGAGGCGCACTGCGCATCCGCCCTGCGGAGGCGAAGCATGTCAAGTTCGTGAAATACCGCGACCCGAGCGGCTACTTCACGATGAACGTTCCGATGGGCTGGAGGGTGAAGACCGGTATCAAGCCCGACGGCAAGTTCGACATCATCAGCTACGCCATCACAGTGTACGATCCAAAGCGTCCGGAACGTGAACTATACTTCTGCCTCAACAACGCTATCGGACTCAAGTCGGTGGAAGCGCGCAACTGGTACGCAAGATCGTATGGTCCCGGAAGCTACTTCGCGAAGATGCCCGTTCTGACGGAGCTCACCACCGCAGGATTCTTTGCGGCAATGGGTCCGCTCTTCGGATACAGGCAGTTCACCGTTCTCGAACGCCTCGGAAGAAGCGCGCTTGGCGGCGACGTGGTGGTGGCGGAATGCACAACCGCCTCTGGCAGACGGGTGCAGGGACTATACCACGCAACCGTCACGTCGATGAGCCGTCCCGTGCAGGTCAATCCCTTCAACGCGAGAGCCGGCATGGTGGACGTGGGGCCGATCACCGAGTTCTCGATTCTCTCGGAGACCGCTCCGAAGGAGGAGTTCATCGACTGGCAGCCCGTCCTCGACAAATGCTTCGCGTCGATCGCCTTCACTGCGGCATTTCATCAGCAGCGCAGAGAGGCCTGGGCCCGCATGATGGGAACCTCCAAGTACATCATGCAGACAGCCGACTCCATTCGCGGCATGATCATGGATTCATACAACCGCCGCAACGCAACGTACGACGTGCTCTCGCAGAAGCGCAGCGATGCTACGCTCGGCTACGAGCGCGTGCAGGACACCGAGACCGGCGAATACTATCGCGCAGAAAACGGATTCACCGACTGGTACAAGGGCACGCGCTACCGTCCAGCCTCTGAGAAGGCTGCATACCTTACACCCGTCAGCGGCTACATCAACTGGAAGTAGCCGCCCGCGTGAACCGCCGCGCGCGGAGAATCGTTTACGAGTAGGATGAAGTTTGAACGTTCCATGCCGAGCCGCGGCTTCACGCTCGTGGAGATGACGATAGTGGTGGCGATCATTGCAGTGATCGCCACGCTTGCCGTCACGCGCTGCGCGCGCGCCGTGAAGGCGGCAAGAATCACGGCGGCACAGGCGAACATGCAGGCGATACGCGACGCGTTCATCGGCGGCGACCCGGGCTATGTGCGCGACCTCTCCGGCATACCAGGCTTCTCCCCCGCCTATCTGCGCGTCGCGAACATCTTCATGCCAACTAACGTGTTCGGATGCAAGGTGACTGGAGGAGGCGCCGCCGCCACGCGCGCCGTGCGTCTGGACGAAGGCGACGAGGCGCGGTGCCTGGCGGAAGGACGCGCCTTGCCGCAGGCGTTCACGGCGTGGGATGAAGTGCGCTCTCGCGGATGGCGCGGACCATACCTCAACGCCCAGACTGCCGCTTTTCCGGCTAAGGACGCAGTGCGCTTTTCTGGCGACGCCACGTTCGCAGAGCGCGGCTTCTTCCCTTCGCTTTCGCACCTGCGCCTGCCCGCAGAGTTCAAGGACACATCGCGCGCGTCGGTGTACGGCTTCACCGGCGAACCAGCAATGCTCGACCCCTGGGGAAACCCGTACGTGGTGCAGATACCGCCGCCGCAGGCGTTCAACGACGTTACGAACGTGATGGACTCTGCGCGCTTCGCGTACGCACGCGTGGTCTCGGCCGGACCAGACGGTCGCCTCGACACGCCATGCTTCGGAGCAAACACAACGAACTTCTGGGGCGCCACGGGATGGAGCGAACGCCGCAGGCGACTCTCGCGCCAGGCGGGCCTCATCGACGGCGACGACAGGTCGGCGCGCGGCGACGACCTTGTGCTTTTTTTCTCCCGCAACGACATTGACGAGGGCGAAGAGATGTGATATCATATCGGCGCTTCTGGAGAAACCATGACAAGAACCGCTTATTTCTTTTTTGGCTATTGGTACTTCGCGTTCGAAAAGCGCGGGGCGGCTTCTTGTTGCTGAAATTCATGCAAAGGCAATTGGACAAGGCGGCCCCGCTCAGACGAGCGGGGCCGTTTGATTTAAGGAAAAACAAAAGGAGAAAACAATGATCATAGTGATCAAGCAAAATGCGGACGAGGCTCAGGTCGAGAACCTGAAGTCCCTTCTGCTCTCACGCAACATCACGCCGCACGTGTCGAAGGGATCGCTGCAGACGATCATCGGCTGCGTTGGCGACGTGGCCCATCTCGATCCGGACCTCATAGAGGCGCTGGACGTGGTGGAGAGCGTTCAGCGGATACAGGAGCCGTACAAGTCGGCCAACCGCAAGTTCCATCCCGAGGACACCGTTGTCGAGGCAGGCGGCGTGAAGATCGGCGGCGGCAACTTCGCCGTGGTGGCGGGTCCGTGCAGCGTGGAAAGCGAAGAGCAGGTGGTGGCCATCGCGCGTGCGGTGAAGGCCGCAGGCGCATCGATGCTGCGCGGCGGCGCGTTCAAGCCGCGCACCTCTCCGTATGCGTTCCAGGGACTCGGCGCGGAAGGCCTGCGGATGCTCTCCGTGGCGAAGAAGGAGACTGGCCTGCCGATCGTGACGGAGCTGATGGACTTCGCCGACATCGAACTCTTCAACGACGTTGACGTGATCCAGATCGGCGCGAGGAACATGCAGAACTTCAACCTTCTGCGCGAAGTCGGAGCGTACACGAAGAAGCCCATTCTGCTCAAGCGCGGGATGTCCGCAAGCGTGCAGGAGCTTCTGATGAGCGCCGAATACGTGATGGCGAGCGGCAACCCGAACGTGATCCTGTGCGAGCGCGGCATACGCACCTTCGAGACTTCGCTTAGAAACACTCTTGACCTCGGCGTGGTGCCGCTTCTGCACAAGCTTTCGCATCTGCCGGTGATGGTTGATCCATCGCACGCCACGGGCCACGCGTACATGGTGGAGCCGGTGAGCGTGGCGGCCACTGCGATCGGCGCTGACGGCCTCATCATCGAAGTTCACAACAATCCCGCCTGCGCCCTCTGCGACGGTGCGCAGAGCCAGACGCCAGAAGCGTTCACGGCTACCATGGAGAAAATCCGCAAGATAAGGAGCGTCTTGTGAAGGACATAAAAAACATCCGCAGCGAAATCGATTCGATCGACAGCGAACTAGTCAACCTCTTCCGCCGCCGCCTGGAGATCGTGGCCGAAGTGGCCGCCTCGAAGCACGAGCGCGGCGCGCCGGTTACAGACCCTGCGCGCGAGCGCGACATTCTCGCGCGCGTCACGGAGGAGGTCGGCGAGGAGTACGCCTATGGCGCACGCCTCTTCTTCTCCACGCTCTTCGGCATATCGAAGGCGCGTCAGCGCGCGCTGCTGAACGGGGAATCCGAACTCGTGAAGACGATACGCGGCGCGATGGCCGACCGCACGCGCTTCCCCGAACGCGCGGTCGTTGCCTGCGCTGGCGCCGAAGGTTCATACGCGCAGCAGGCGACGTCGCTGATGTTCCCTCTTCCTACGATTCTCTACTTCACATCGTTCGAGAAGGTGTTCGAAGCGGTGGAGAAGGGCTTTTGCCAATATGGAATACTGCCGGTGGAGAACTCGGCCGCAGGATCGGTGACGGCCGTGTACGATCTCATGGAGCGGCAGCACTTCCACATAGTGCGGGCGCTGCGCCTCAAGGTCGACCATGTGCTGCTGACGCCGCACGGCGTGCGCCTGGAGGATGTTCGCGAAATCACCAGCCATCCGCACGCGCTCGCCCAGTGCCGCACGTTCCTTCAGGCACATCCGAAGATCAAGGTCGTTCCAGGACCCAACACCGCAGTGGCCGCAAAAACGCTGGCGGATAGCGGACGGCGGGATATGGGCGTGATTGCATCGCGTGCATGCGCCGAGCTGTATGGACTCGACGTTGCGGAAGAGGACATCATGGACGCCGTGTACAACTACACGCGGTTCGTGTGCATCTCCAAGGAGCCTGAGATCTGGCCCGACTCGCGCAAGTTCACCATCACCATGCGCCTGCCGCACCGTCCCGGCGCGCTGAACACAGTGATTCTAAAGTTTGCCTCCATCGGAGTTAACCTCACGAAGCTCGAGTCGCGTCCTATCCCAGGCACCGACTTCGAGTTCCGCTTCATCTTCGACTTCGACGCTTCGCCGAACGATTCCGAGATACTCGCACTGCTCTCCGAGCTTGCGCAGGATCCGGAAATCGAGCACTTCGCGTTCCTCGGCGCGTATGCCGAAAAATAGCGTTGAAAGTTCCTTTGTCCTAACACACGCCTAACAGAGTTTTTATATACTACAAAGCACACACCAACCCCAACCTGCGGCCGAACGCAGTTCGGCTCATTGAGGGCATTGCCGCGCCCGAGACAGGAATGACGGCACGCCTCCGGTAGCGGTTACCCCTCTTTTCCGCACCGGAGGCATTTTTTTTGTTTCGAAGTTTCGAAGTTTCTAAGTTTCTAAGTTTCTAAGTTTCGGGGTTTCTAAGTTTCTAAGTTTCGGGGTTTCGAGGTTTTGAGGTTTCTGATACAAGAAAAAAATCACCTATCGCAACCGAATCTAATTTGATATACTATCGGCAATGAACAAAACAATTATAGTATGCGTAACTGCGGCTGTTGCCGTCTTGGCGCTTGGCGCAGCTGTATGGCAGATGCTTCTCAAGAAGAGAAAATCCGAACGGTCGCCGCTGTCCGCCAGCGATCCGTCGTCGCCAATGATTGACGATTGCATCCGCAACTATGCGATGGAGCCTGCATTCAAGGCACATTCGAAAAACGAGGCAATTGAAAAACTGGTGGAAATCGTGGCCGCGCATTTTCCCCAGCAGGTGAAAAACGTCGCAGAAGTGAAGCGTTCCGTTTTCGCGAGAGAGAAGTCCATGCCCACTGGACTCGACAACGGCATAGCTGTACCGCACGGCCGAACAAATAGTGTTAAAAGCATAGTTGGTGCAATCGCGCTTGTTGACAATTCTGAGAACGAAAACGGAATCATTCCCGACTACGAGATGATTGACCATTCGAAGCTGCAGATCATAATTTTGACGCTCGTCCCGGAGTCCGTGCAGGAGCCTTATGCGCAGGTGATGGCATTCATCAATCGCACGCTTCGCAACGATGAATCTAGAGAACAGCTTCTGGAATGTAAAACGCAGGAAGAAATGCGAAAATTCTTCAATTCTGCATGCTGATATGAGTTATCTACAGATGTCTGTTGACAACTTGTAAACATGTTTAGATTTCTTCTTCGTGGCTTTTTCCCAATAATATGGTTGAATAGTTGGCAAACAATTTAAGCCAAAGAAGGTTATGCTGTGATGGACGATAGAAAAGATGGCGGCAGCCTGTGGAACGAGGTCGTTTCACAGGTGAAGATGCTGTTGCCAACGGAAATGGAGCGCAACCGTACGGAGCGCTACTTTCCGTTGATGCATTCGCCTCGGCTTGAGAATGACGAATTCATCGTTGCCGTGAACGAGCAGATACAGGTGGAGATGTTCACAAATCTCTATGCCCAGTTGATTCAGGAGGTTCTTCAGACAAGCGGAATAAAAGTCAAATCTGTCCGTTTCGTGGTTGAGAAGAAGCCGGAAGCAGAGAAGCCTCCACTGCCTATACAGCGTCCAAAGCCATCTGCAGCGAAGACCGAGCCGCGGACGCAGCTGCAGGATGTGCATCCGCCAATTTCCTCGACAATGCCGATGCACGAGAACTACACGTTTCACAACTTCGTCGTTGGCCCGTCCAACTCGTTCGCCCACGCCGCAGCCACGGCTGTTGCGAAGAACCCCGGCGAGACATCCTACAATCCGCTATTCATATACGGCGGAACCGGCCTGGGCAAGACTCACCTTATGGAGGCGATAGGACATTACGTGCTTGCGAAGATGCCAAGCAAGTCCGTATGCTACATCACGTCCGAGACGTTTCTGAACGAATACATCAACGCCATTCAGAACAAAACCATCGCCGCTTTCCGCGAACGCTACAGAAAAGTCGATCTGCTTCTCCTTGACGACGTGCAGTTCATCGCCGACAAGTTCAACGTGCAGGAGGAGTTCTTCAACACTTTCAATTCGCTCATGGGTCTGCGCAAGCAGGTTGTGATGACGAGCGATGTTGCGCCAAAGGATCTAAAGGGATGCGAGGAACGTCTCATCGGACGCTTCCAGCAGGGCATGGTGGTAGAGATCGAATCGCCTTCGTACGAAACGCGTCTTGCCATTCTGAAGTTCAAGATGGCGGCAAGGCAGCATATCATTCCGGACGAGATTCTGAAGTTCATCGCCGAGAACATACGCTCGCATGTGCGTGCAATAGAGGGCGCGCTCAACCGCGTGCTGACGTTCGTTGACCTCAATCAGAACCTTCCCCTAACTCTTGAGATCACGCAGCATCTTCTCAAGGATTCAATAGCCGAAGAGAAGGTGATAAAGGATCTCACGGTGGATGAAATCATGCGTACGGTCTCGATCTTCTACGGCGTGAAGATCGAAGACATTCTTTCGCCGTGCCGCACGCAGACGCTCGTAACTCCGAGACAGGTGGCGATGTTCCTTTCATGCAAGCTCACCACAAAGTCGTTGCCTGAAATAGGAAGATCATTCGACAAGTCGCATGCCACGGTGCATCACGGAGCACAGACGATTCAGAAGCGGCTCGACGTTGAAAGCGACTTGAAGAAATCTGTTGAGGAGATTGTGTCGCGCCTTGGGCGGAAGTTCTCCGATCTTGGATAAAGAACGCGCTTAAGCCAATTTGTAGAGATGTGTAATGCAAGCTGTTAACAAGTTGGCCCGTTGTCAACAGAAGCCGCGCCGCAGAAAAGTTGCCTAAAGATGCATACAGAGATGGATCAAGGTTTTCAACAGCCAAAAAACGTTCAATGCCCAGCATTTAAAGGGCGACGACGAATTGTGAACGTTGTCGACAGACATAATATTATTATTATTCATTCTTTACTTACACAGTATAAATAGGGTAAACTAATAGGCGACGTTTCACAAGAGTGGCAAAAGGAACACCAAAGGAGAAGTCATGAAGTTCAAAATAGCAAGGTCGAAGTTTCTCGACAGCCTGAAGAAGGTGCAGAACATCGTTGGATCAAAAGGGTCCATGATGATTCTGCAGAATGTTCTTCTTGAGGCGAACGACAGACAGCTCTTTCTTACCACCACTGACCTTGACATTTCCATACGCTCGGTCGTACCATGCGAAGTGGAGGCGGAGGGTTCCACC
This sequence comes from uncultured bacterium, assembly GCA_946401765.1. Lineage (GTDB taxonomy): Bacteria > Verrucomicrobiota > Kiritimatiellia > RFP12 > UBA1067 > RUG572. Next base: position 9,350 of record CAMIVJ010000021.1, read on the forward strand.
ACGCTTCCCGCGAAGGTGCTGTTCAACGCGGTGTCGAAGGCCGCCGAGGGAATGATAGAAGTTGAAGTGGACGGCGAAGACCGCGCGCAGATAACGGCCGGCTCCGCTTTCTACAAGCTAAGCGGAATGTCGGTTGTGGACTTCCCCACTCTTCCGCAGGATCAGAACTCGTTTGAATACGTTATTCCGCAGATGGCTCTGCGCGACATGCTGCGCAAGACAGCCTACGCCGCCTCGCAGGACGACACCCGCAAGACACTCAAGGGCGTTCTGATGAGCTTCCGCGACGGCAAGGTTACAATGGTGGCCACTGACGGCCGCCGTCTTGCGCTCATCGAGCACGAGATCGAGCTTCCTGAAAACGCCCAGCGCGACATCATTCTTCCCACGAAGGTCGTGGCTGAACTGCAGCGCTCGCTTTCAACCGATGGCGATGCACGCATCACCATCGAGAAGTCGCAGGTGTCGTTCAACCTCGGCGATACGCGCCTCTATTCCAAGCTGCTCGACGAAATCTATCCGAATTACCGTCAGGTGATTCCAGGCGAGCTTTCCGAACGCGTGTCGGTGGACCGCGAGCTTCTCCTCGCCGCGCTCGACCGTGTGAGCGTGATGAAGAAGGATGAATCAAACTCCACCAAGCTCACCTTCAACGCGAACGAGCTCATCGTAAGCTCAAGCGTGACAGAGGCTGGTTCCGCGCGCGACATAGTACCAATCAAATACGATGGCCCGATGATCGACATCGTGTTCAACCCGGGATTCGTGATGGACCCGCTTCGTGCAATCGACGAAGACGAGATAATCATCGAACTGAGCAATGGACACTCCCCGGCTCTCATCAAGTGCTCTGTTCCTTTCCTTTATGTGATGATGCCTCTTCGCATCAGCTAGTGCTTCCGTTTTCAGTCCAATGAAGATCTGGACAGATAAAAGATATCCCATCATCCTCTCGTGCGCCAACTGCCTCGCACCCTGGGTGGAGCGAGAGGTGAGGGAAATGGGCTACAGGCCGATCGACGTCACCGACAATGTAGTTGTGGTTGAAGGCGGACTGCGCGACGTGTTCCGCCTAAATCTACAGCTGCGCACAGCACACCGCGTGCTGGTGCCGCTTCTTCGCACCACGTGTCGTCACGTGCGCGAACTCTACGATCTTGTAACGACGATAGACTGGGAAAACCTACTAGACCCGGATGGATACTTTTCAGTAGCTTCGGTTGTTCACAACGACACCGTGCGTGACACGCGTCTGCCGTCCTTGATAACTAAGGACGCCATTGCCGACCGGATGCGCGCGAAATGCGGGCGACGTCCAGATTCAGGTTCTGACTATGATGCTGGTGCTGCCGTGTTCGTTCATTGGGAAGAACAGCGCGCCATCATCTACCTCGACACGAGCGGCTCTCCGCTCTCTAAACGCGGCTATCGTAAAATTCCAGGTTCCGCACCGATGCAGGAGACGCTTGCCGCCGCCTGCATAGACGCGATGAAATGGAACCGCAAGACGCCTTTCATATCTCCGATGTGCGGTTCAGGCACTCCCGCCATAGAGGCGGCGCTTGCCGCGATTGGTCGCGCTCCAGGTTCGCTGCGGTCGCATTTTGCTTTTATGTCCCTAAAGGGCTACAAGCAGATCATTCCAAACGAGAAGGCTCCGCGTGTTGCTCCGCGCCATCGGTTCGGCGTGTCGCCTGAGCAGATCTGGAAGGACATGCTTCTTGAGTCGGCCGAAAAGGAGAAGAAGAGCATTCCTCCAATCATAGCAACCGACATATCCCCCGAGGCGATAGAAAACGCTCAAGCCAACGCTCATGCCGCCGGCGTGCACAAATTCATACAGTTCAAGGCATGTGATTTCGCGGAGACGCCGATTCCCGACACCTTTACGCCTGACTTAACGCCTGAGGAGCATAAGAAATACCCCTACAAAGGATGCGTGTTCTTCAATCCTGAATATGGCATACGCCTTGGCGATCCGGTGGAACTCGCTGGCGTGTATGAGCGCATAGGCACTTTCATGAACGAGAAATGCAAAGGCTATGTGGGTGGATTGATAACTGGAAGCCCTGAGCTTTCCAAGATGGTCAATCTCTACTACGTCACCCGCATTCCATTTTACAACGGTCCCATCGACTGCCGCTTGTTCATTTTCCCCAATTGCGAAATCAAAGGCGCAAAGTAGTTCGTGGTTCGTGGTTCGTGCCCCGTGATTCGTGATTCGTGGCTCGAGCCTTACATTCCGTATGTTAGGTTGATCCAGCATAGGAAGTACACAGGGACTGTCCCCCATAGAAGCACGTGGAATCAACTGGGGACAGTCCCCACGGGGTACTATGAATCAACTGGGGACAGTTTCCGAACTCATTGTGGGGACCCCACGAACAACGAGCCACGAGCCACGAACCACGAATCCCGGAAAAGTTATCAACAGAATATTATAACCTGTTTATAACCTCAGCTTGTGATAAATCTGTTGATAACTGTTGATAATATGACCCTTGCCATTTTTCGAAGAAAAGTCCATACTATTTGCACCAGTAAAACAGGCGGAGAATGCAGAATCTGACAGCAGAGATATGCGCCAAGTTCAAAGAGGCGCGCAAAGCGAAAGGGCTGAACCAATCGGCTCTTGCGCAGGCTGTTGGCTGCAAGCAGTCTGCGGTGTCGATGTTCGAGGCTGGAATGGCCACAAAACTTTCCGATGAGGCAGTTGGAAAGATGGCCGAGTTGCTTGGGCTTGATCTTGCGGCTATGCTAAAGGCAGATGAGGAACGTCGCAAGGCGCGAGGCGGAATGGATGTGTTGCCGATGATGGCGGCAGGAGTGGTCAGTCCAGGTGATGTGCAGATTGTGCGTGGGTATTGCCCGAACTGCCAATGTCCGTCAAACGTGCCGTATGTTGTTGATGGACGGCTTCTGTACAGGCCGTCGCGCTTGATGGCGTCACCTGGTGGCGGTATGCGATGTGTGCAATGTGGCGAAGTGCTTGAGATGAGGTGCCCGGCGTGTGGCGCTCCGCTCAATGACGGTGCATGCTGCGGTGTATGCGGCAGCGCGTATGTGACGCCTACTTTGAGAGAAGGCGTAGATGTGGTGGCATACGCACGTGCACGGCGCGCCGAGATTCTGGAACTTAAGTCGTTCATGTAAATTTGAAAGGGTACATTCATGAAAAGACTGCTTCTACATCTAGTTGCGTTTGTCGTGTTGGGTGCGGGAGCCGTCGAGGACGAGCCGGACGAACTCAACTGGGACACTCTCGGCGGCACTGTCACTGGCTTCACGCATTTCCGCGACTACTGCCGCGCGAATCCGGATTTTCGCAGGAAGATTATCGCTGAGAAGCCAGTCGTGAATGTAGCGGCCAAGCCTGTAAACGTGAACATCACCGCTGCTGAATTTGCAAATGCATGTGTAAGGCAATGGAGTGAACGTGACATAGACGGCGTAAGGTGTCTCATTCTGCAGAGCGGGCACAACGGGTTAATGATCCGAACGGGCTTCGACGTTCCAGAGACCGGCTTTTACAGGGTGTGGGTCAAATACCGTCACTCTCAGGGTTCGGCCGCGTCGTTTGAGCTGACGCTGGAGGATGGACGCCTCGCAGTAGAGTCCGATCCCACCGTCACGGTAGTTCAGAATGCCTTCTCATGGCGTTTTGACGTCGTAGAGTTTGGCCGTAAGAACAACTTCCTTCCGAATCACCGCGACGAGCCTACAGGTTGGATATGGGAGCCGTCTCCGCTTGTACGCCTGGAGAAGGGCCGTCGCGCGATTTCGCTCAGGGGGCTCACGCATGACGGTCCATACGCCGAACGGCAGGTAGCATCTATTGTCCTCACCACCGAGCCGCTTGCAAGGCCGGACGAGGCACCGTCGCTTGCGGATAGCGAAACGCGCGAGCTTTGGGCGCGCCGGCCGATGTGCGCGGCAGGGCCATCGCCTGCGCTGAAGCAGCTCTGGCGCGAGTGGCGCAGGGTGTTTCTGGCAGATCTCGCGCAGGGAAAGCTTTCCGGCGTAGAGGCTGGGCGCATGGCGGGGACAGTATGCTTCGACGATGAAGAGAACCTCATCGGCACGCCTAAGCAGATTGCCGACGCAAAGGAACAGATGAGAAAATTCCTTGCGGGCAACGACCGCACGCGTTTCAAGTGCAAGATCGAGGCTGAGGATTTCGAGATCAAGAGCGGATGGTATCTGAGCGACAACGGCGGCGCGTCTGGCGGACGGGTGCTCTCATCGAGCTATGGCGGAGAAGTTTCCGACGCCTGGAAGGACGTGCATGTGCCGTCTAACGGAATCTACCATGTGTGGCTGCGCTACTGCGAGATAGGCGGCTATCTCGCCAAGTGGCATTTCAAGGTGGAGAAGTCAGACGGATCGGTTATCGGCGAGAGGCCTCTGCAGTGCGACTGGACCGAGAACAAGGCCCATCCGGGACTCTCTTGGATCAAGATGCCGCTGAAGCTCGAAAAGGGCAAGGTGCGCTTGCGGTTTCACAAGAGCGAAGCTGGTTCGACATATCGTAATGTGGATACAGCGATTGTTACGGACGATCTGGCATTCGTGCCGGAGGGAACGGGCATTGTGCTGCCGCCGCTCGACAAGGCGCCGCTCACGGTATGGCGGCAGAAAGACCCGTGGATCGGTTTTTCTCGGCTAGAAGGTCCGCGTGACGGCGAGAACCTCGATCCGTACTCGCTTGAAGTCCGTGCCGGAGAGACGGCCACGGTGCTTGTGCTTGCAAGGAACAACACGCTCAGCCATCGAGATATAAAGCCAAAGGTGAAGGGTGACCGCTACGGACAACTCTCGTGGCGCGTGGTGGCGTTTTCGCTCGCAGGATGGGGCGAGTGGACACCACAGCAGCTTCTCCATCGCGACCAGGTCCATGCCCCTCCGGAACAGACGGTTGGCCTCTGGATTTCGATCAGTGGCGACGCACGCGCAAAGAAGGAGCGCATCCGCTTCGCAGTTGGCGATCATGAACTCGCGCTAGACGTGACCGGACTTCCGGCGCATCCTACGACTGTGCCCGTTCCATACATCTACGGTTGGGCGACGCCGTGGAAAACGGTATCGTGCTGGGAGACGTTCCACGACCTTGGCATGAACGTCATCGGCGAGGCGCTCGTTGCGAAGGCAGAAGCGGCGAAGTACGGCATACGCCTCACGACACACCTCAACGATGCTGATGTGCGTCCCGAGCATGTGCGCGAGGTGAAGGCGCGCTACGCGAAGCTCGGCTATGCGCCGTGCGACTGGGCGTGGAGCTTCATGGACGAACCGGGCAATTCGATGTCCGACAAATGGGTGGAGCTTGCGAAGAAGTTTCGCGCCGTTGACAATGACATCCGCATCTGGGTGAACCCTGGCGAGGTGCATGGGGCGGGTCCGGAATCATGCATGAAGATGACGCCGTATGTCAACTGCTACTGTCCGTACGCCGACCATTATTGGAACATCCACCTGAACGCGGCCTACGCCGGGCAGCTGCGTCGGAAGGGACCGAAGTTCGACGTTCTCATGGGCTACACCACGCCGTGCTTCTGGGAGAAGGCACCGTCATCGACAAGCGACATGCTTTCTCTTGCCGACTTTGCCCTCAAGAACGATCTTGACGGCTGGGCTTTTTTCGCGTTCGCATACGGCTTCACTTACTGCAATTCGCTTTGGGACGAAGTGAACAACTTTGTGAACGACCAGTGCGTCTACATCTATCCCGGCGCCGCCAACCGTACGATCCTCACGCGCAACGCCGAGGCGATTCGTGAGGCCGCGCAACGTTGGCGCGCGGCAAAGTCTCATCCAAAACACTAACCACGCAACCATCAAACCAACATGAAAGCCTGGATACAACGAGTGTCGCATGCATCGGTCACCATCGACGGCGAATGCGTGGCGAAGATTGGCAAGGGGTACCTTGTGCTTCTTGGCGTTACGCATACCGACACTGAGGTAGAGGCGGACAAGATAGCCGCGCGCATTCCCGTGATCAGACTTTTCACAGACGAGAAGGACATGATGAACCTCTCGCTCGAAGACGTGGGAGGTTCGGTGATAGTGGTCT
>CAMIVJ010000022.1 GCA_946401765.1 uncultured bacterium
CCCCATGCCCATCGGCCAGGCAGAGTCGTCGAATTCCCGTTCCATCCAGCCCGCGCCGGGGAAGCCACCCGTCCAGTAGCGCCAGCTGTGGTCTAGCCCCACAAGGGATTGCGCCGGCTGCGGTTCGCGCACGACGACGCTGCGATTCGTCCAGTTCGCGGGCGAATTGTTTTCGCCCTCCGGGTCAAGCAGCACAAATGGCTCGTCCACCGCCGCCGCAGGCCAGCCCGTGCCGCCCCACGCCACGCGGTCGACGATCGGATCCGCGAGCTCGCCGCCGCTCGCCGGACGGCGAAGGCGCAGTTCGCCTGCCGGCGGCAATGCCGAGGCGAAGAAAGCCGCCGGCGTCACCATGCGGCCGAAGACCTCGGCGAAGACAGACGGATTCTCGGCGACGACTAGACATCCGCCCGGCGAAAGGAGCGTACCCGTCGGGAAGAGCGCTTCATCGTCTCCATCGAGATACCATCCGCCGAGATCGTGCGAGACGCTCTTGGAGAGATTGCGCACCTCCACATATCCGCCGCCCACGCGTGAGGGACGCGAAAGTATCTCAGAAAAGACCACCTGTCGCTCCGCCTCCGCCTCAATGTTCGCCGTAGTGACGACCTCGGCCGTCGCGCGCCCCAGCTCCGAGCCGTCCTCTCCGAGCGCCACCAGAACAAGCGCGGTGTGGGACGACTTCAGGGGAAGCTGCGCCACCCAGTTCGTCGGCGTGGTCCATGAGAGCGCGAGAGGCGCGCCGTCGAGGACGATCTCCGTCACCAGAAACGGCGCTACGCCTTCGAGCGTGCAGACGCTTGTGGCGAGCGTGGTAGTCTCGCCAGGCTGCGGCGAGATGAGGCGGAACGCCGCCGCATCGACCGCGGCGCGCTGGGCCGCCACGCTCTCGTAGCGCGCCGTGATGTTGTTGAATCGGTTTGTGATGTTGCCGACGCTTATGCCGTCCGCGCGCAGCGCCAGGTTCTTCGCCTCTGCCTCGGCGCGCTCCTCCGAACCAGGCGCGGCGGCCTCAAGAAGCTTTATCACCTTGCGCCACCACCAGCGGGAGATGTCGTTCCGGCGCAGGAAGGAGCGGAATGCGGGATCGCGCATGTCGCCAGCCGAAATGCGCTGCGGGTCGATAGTGTGGCCAGACTGGTCGGCGTCGAGGCCGATGTCCATGTCCCACCCCACAAGGCCCCATCCCGCCGCGCCTTTGTACAGGTACATGTTCTTGCCGCGCTGATACCCGTATGTATCCCAGTTTCCGACGAAGTGGTTTACGGCAGGCACGCCCAGAAAGGCGTCGAGGTCTATCACCTGCCGTATGGCGGCGAGAGAAGGCGATGGCGCGTTCATGACGTCGACGAGTCTCCAGAACTCCGTGTAGTCGCTCGGCTCGAAGTTCTTGTACGAACGCCGCTGCCAATGCCAGCGATAGCGCGCCGTGCGATATGAGACGGCGCCCGTCTCGTCCGTGGTCTTGAACGCCTCAAGCGTGGCGCCGGGCTGGAGACGCGTAGTGAAGTCATACGACTTCGAGAAGTTGGCGTAGGTGTTGACATCGTATTCGTACCACTCGTTGATCTTCATGAGCTGGCCGGACTTGTCGTCGGGATACCAGTGCTTGAGCATGTCGCCGCCTGGTTTCTCGGTGTCTTCCACGATGCCCCGGCCCGACTGGACCTTGCCGTTGGCGACGAAGCGCACATAGCGGCGATACAGGCTCGGCAGGCCCAGCTTGCGCAGGAGCGAATAGTTGAACTGCTCCATCACCTCGGAGCTTTCGTAGATGGTGCACAATACGGCGCCGTCGTCGCCTAGCAGAAGATCGTCCTTCGGGAAGTCCATGATGTAGTCGATGTCGCCGCTGAACGGCTTGCCGTAGCTCTGCATGTGAAGCGGCGAGCCGCCGTACACGATGCCGGCCCTCTGGATGATCCGCTCGCCGTTGCCGTACACGAACGTGAAGGGATGGGGCTTGTTGTTGTCGTGGTTCTGCGCCGTCCAGGAGGCGAGGGCGCGCTTTGTCATCCATGCACGGTAGGCGCCGAACGCCGTCTCGACAGGCGTTTCGTCCCACCGCACGAGACAGTCGCGCCCTTCGGGGAAAACGGTCGCGCGGGGATGCTCGGCCGCAGCTGTGGCGACCACGTGGTAGGCCGCAAGCGCGCCCTCGGGAAGCGAGCCCCTGATGATTCCGCGGTACCAGCCTCCCTCCGCCGGCAGCATCGCCACGCGGTTCGTGGAAAGGCTGTCGTCGAGCGCCCACTCGAGCGCGACGGACGTCAGACCGTCAGGGGCGCAAACGCGCGCCCACACCTGCACCGATTCGCCGGCTCGCGGCATCGCCGGCAGATGGAAGCACTCCGTCACCTCCGGCGGCGCCTGGAGTGCGCGCGAGTTGCGCTTGCCAGGCGAGCCGAGCGCGAACGTCGTGAGCGTAGAGCCGGAGGCCTCTATCCAGTTGCCGCGCACGCGCAGGAGCGCGTCGGGAGAGCCGGCGAGCCACTTCACGCGCATCGACACCGTCGCTCGCCCGTTCGTGGGCATCTGCTCGCGAAAGAGTCCGCGCACGCCGTTGCCGCCCGTGTGGATACGCCCACACGCACGCAGATGCAGCACCCGCGCGCCATCGACGGCGTCGCTGCAGGTCTCGATCCGCGAATCCTGATGCGTGCCCACCCACGTCCAGGACGCATTCGTCTCTTCGAACGACGAGTTGAGCACGTAGTTTCCGCCCCCCTCCATCGAGACGTTCACCGAATCGACCAGGCATTCGCCCTCCCCGTATAGCCCGATCTCCACGCGCAGCGGCTCGCCGTAGCCCTTTCCGGTCGATCCCAGCTCAAACGGCCTGCCGTATTCGAGCGGTCCTGTGAACGAGATCGTCGTCCACTCGGCCTTGTCGCTCTCGTCGCTGTCGGCCCAGGCGGAGGCGAGGCGCGCGTCGACGCGCGGATCGACTCGTTCGAGCGAACTGCCGCCGCCATCCGCCCAGCGGCCCCACATCCCCCCGTCGCAGTAGGTCACCTCCTCGAGAACTACGTTCTTCAGAACCGGCGCGTCCGTCACGGCGTCCCAGACTTGCAAGGGACGGCGAAGGCGGATCGTGTCGCCGCGGTCGCCCAGCGAGCCGCTGTAGGCGCCGTCGTCCAGACAGTCGGACTGTTTCGGATAGAGCGCCTTGAAGGCGGATTTCTTCGCCGGTGCGACCTTGAACCCGTGCGCGGGTATCGTCGTCGAGAACGTGTGGTCGATGCCGCCGGAGAGCGTCCAGCCATCGAGATCGATCGCCTCGTCCGTAAGGTTTAGCAGTTCGACGTACTCGTCGTCGGACGACCCCGAAACCGGGTTGTACATGATCTCGTTCAAGACGACTGGCGGGATTTCACGCCGGGCGTTTCTTGCTCCAGGCGTCGCCTGCGCAAGACGCGCGGCCAGCGCCCCTCCGTCCGGCGTGCGTCCGAATGCGCGCGCGAGCTCCAGATGGGGAATGGCGAGCGCGGCGATCACCGCCCCGCCGGCCGCTTCGCCACGCCGCAGCAGGACGTCGCCCGCCGTGCCCGGCAGGCGGAAGCCGAGCGTCTCCTCCGTGAAGAGTGCGTAGCCATGCGCGGGAAGAATGCCGGATGGGATAGTGTACACGGCGGACGAACCGGCAAGCGCCAGCTGGCATCCCGTCAGGTCAAACTCCTCGCTGCCGATGTTGAAGAGCTCGATGAAGCCTTCCGCCTCTGTGGAATGCGCGCGGTACTCGTTGATCAGCACAAACGCTCCGTCTTCGTCCGGCGCAGGATCGTCCGCGCCTGGCGAACCGCCAACTCGCGCGGAAAGGCTCCATGCCTTCGGATCGGCGTGCCCGTATGTGGGGCGCGCCAACACGAGAGAATGCCCGCTTCCGTCCGCTCCGGCCGGCCATGGCCATTTGCCGGACGGCTCGATCTTAGCCAGCTGCGCGCCGATCTCGTCGCGCAGCTCGACATTGGCCGTCGGCGAGAATCCACCGTCGATCGCCCCGCGCACATCAGAAAGGCCGTAGACCGCCGCAACGTCCTCCGGCGATGGCGCGACCACGACGAAAGACTTGGCCGGGATCTGCGCGCCGGACGGAAACTTGTACGAAAGCGCGCCCGAAAGCTCATAGCCTCCCACGCGCTGCGGGTATGGCGCCGAATTGTACAGTTCGATGAAGCGCAGGTCGCGTCCGTCCGCCCGCAATGGGGGAGAGGCGGCGATCTCTGTGACGGCAATCGGATTGCGGCGCGAAGCGGGGCCGATGGGCTCGCGCACGCCACGCACGGCGCTCAAGGGCGGCGAGATCATGGACGGCGCTCGAAACGTCAGCGCGAGCGCGAGCACGTTGCCCGCCATGTCCGGCACCGCCGCCTCAAGCGCATAGTCACGGCCGGGCGCGAGCGGCTCCGAGAAGGCAAGCGCAACGCCCGTTCCATCCGCGATCGGGCGTACGGCCTGCACGTCCAGCGCGCCATGCGGCCACGTCGCAAGGTCAAACGCCGCCTCGCCTAGAAGCTCCGAGAACACGAGAAAGAGCTCGCCATTGTCCGAACTGAAGGCGCTGGTCTTCAGAACGGGCTTTTCCGCATCCGCCGCGCGCACCGTCACGACCAGGCTGACGGCGTCGATGCACGTGGCGCCGCTGAAGGCGCAGAGCATGGCCCGGTGGGCGCCCGTCGCCCCGCCGAGCCAGGTCAAGGCGCCCGTGCGGGAATTGAGCGCAAAGGCGGAGGGGATGGGCGTTGAAGCGTCGACGGGCAGAAGCCGCCATAGTATGCCGGACGGCGCTTCGCACGTGAACTGGAACGAACTGACTTCTCCCGGGTCGAGCAAAACGGGCGCTTGCGCGGAGATGAGCGCCTGGGTGAAGCGCGGCGGGCGGTTAGGCAGCCCGGGCGTTGGCACGGGCAGCACGCGCCACGCGCCCGTCATGTCCGGCCAGCGGCCAAACGTGTTCGTCGGGGCGAGTTCCTCGTTCCACTCGACTGAATCGACGAGACGGCCGAGCGTGTTGAACAGGTAGATGGCATCGACGCGCTTGTTGAGGCCGAACGGCGCCTGGAGCGCGGCGGGGTTGGATGTTCTGTCCGCCTCGTTCGTCACGTTCCCGCCAGTCCATATCCGCAGGTGTTCGCCCGGCTGCAGCACGACGCCGGACGGAATCGTGAACGACTTCGCCGCGCGCGTGTTCGGCGCCGGCGGGTCGCTCGCCGCCAGCGTGTCGGTGACAAGCCAGCCGGAGATGTCAACGGCGACATTCTGCGGATTCGCGAGTTCGAACCAGTCGTCGAATGCACCCGTCACCGGGTTCACGACGAGCGCGTTCTGCCCAGCGGCCTCGTTGATGACGATTTCGGGCGGAGGCGTGGCAGGCGAAGCGACGGCGTGTACGACGAGCGTCTCGCCGTTGAAGGGTCCGCGCAGCAAAAGGACGCCCTTCGGCGGAGAGAGGACCACTTTTCGCGACTCGCCTGCGCCCAGCGACCCGGAGAGCGCAACGTCGCCGAGCCGCCAGGACGAGAGGTCTAGCGCTTCGGCGTCTTCGTTGCGGATCGTCGCGCCGTCCGCTTCAAGAGAGACGATGCGCAGGCGCGGCACGCGCGGCCGGAAGGCGGCCGCGTCGAACGGCACGCCCGGAAGCGGCGCGATGCCGGGAGCGTATTCGGCCGAGAGGCAAGTGCCTGTCACCAGGTCCGAACTGCCGGGGTCGTTCTGGTGGACTTCGACGGCAAGCGTATTGACGCCCGTGCTGAGATTGGCGAGCGAGAGGGTGACTGGTCCATAGACGAGGCCCTCGGGTTCCACTGCCGCCGTAGCCAGCGTTTCGTCCGTCGCCTCGCCGGACGCGAACAGCGCGGATCGTGCGACTTCTACGCCGTTGAGATAGTAGCGTGCCGCATCGTCCACCATGTACTGGAACGAGAGCTCCGAAAAAGGCGTCGCGCCGTCGTTCGTGAACGTCGTGCGGAAATAGTAGGCAACGCGGTTCTTTACAAGGGAGAACGTGGTGGCAAGCGGATGTTCCCAGTTCGCCGCCCCGGAGGAGGTGTCGCGGCCGAGGGGCCCCACGCCCTCAGCCCATGCCGAATCGTCGAAGCCTGGCGCCTGCCAACCCTCGGGGGCGGCAGCGGCGAGGTAGCGCCATGAGGCGTTCCAGTCAACGAGAATCTTGCGGACCTTGGAATTCCCGTCGAGCGCAATCCAGTTGGCGGGCGTCGCACGGTCCTCCCCCGGCCGGATCAGCACAAGAGGCTGCCCAGCCGCAGGCACCGGCCAGCCCAATGTCGCGTTCCAGGCGACGCGGTCGATCACAGGATCGGCGAATTCGCCTGCGCGCGCTTCACGTGCGAGGCGCACTTCGCCGCTCTCGCGGAGCGCCCCCGCATAGACGCCGAATGGCGCGGGCGCGGACGGATAGAGCGTGGCGAAGACCGCCTCGTCTTCGGCGATGGCGAGGCACGCGAGCGGCGCAAGCCGGGCGCCAGAGGGAAAGACGAAGGCGACATCCCCTTCGAGACGCACTCCGTCAAGCGAAAGCGTCTCGCTCGCCGAGATGTTCATCACTTCGACGTAGCCACCCTTCTCTCTGGATGGAGCCGTCAGAATCTTTGAAACGACAAGCGACGAATCGACATCCGCGCGTAGTGCGGACGCCAAGAGGCACACGAGCGCGCCTGCAAGTCTTCCAAGCCGGCCTTTCATTTCTTCACAGTAGATCCTTCTTTTTCGACGCGAATTGCAAATCCACTTTCGGGTTTCAAATATTATACCAAAGATTCGTGCGTTCGGGCGAAGAATTCCTTTATGTGCTATAATATCCGCATGAAAATAATTGCCCTTGCCTGCTGCCTCTTGGCATCGTCATTCGCCTGCCTGGCCGGAACGCGTCCCTACGAGTTCGACTGGGCGAACCGCACGGCCGACGATCGGCCCGTGCTGCTGCCGCTTGTGTCGGCCGACGGCTGGACGTGCCGCGCTTCGTCCGCCACTGGCTCTCTATACACCGCCTCGGAACGCGTTCTCTTCGGCGACGGCGTCATGCACCTCGCCTACCGAATGGAAGGCCCGAACGCCACCATTCGCCTCTCGCCGCCCGCGCCCGTGCCAGTTCCGCCAGGCTTCGACACGGTGAGCCTCTGGACATGGGGCAACCACGCCTACTACCGCCGCGACCCAGCCGCGCGAATCACGCTCTCCGCCGAATTCCTCGACTCTGACGGCAATCCCTTCTCGGTACTCGTCCACTCCTTCGACCACAGCGACTGGTTCCTCGCGCAGAAGCGACTCCCCGCCACTCTCGCCCCCCGCGTCGCCAAAGGCGCAACGTTCATCGGATTCATGGTGCGCGGCGGACCCGACTCCACCGACCGCTGGATCGAGCTCACCAGCTTCGCCGCCTACAAGGAGGAGCTGAAGCCCCTCTCCTTCAAGCCACGCCGCAAGCGCGGCGTGCAGGCGTTCCCGTCCGCCCCGCAGGGACTCAACACCGGCGACGGGCGCCTCCCCTTCCCGAACGTGGAGACGACGATTATTCCTGTTGTCGCCGAAGACCCATGCATTGAGTTCAGGCTGCCAAAAGATCCGGCTAAATGGGACGATCTTGCCGTACGCTACCGTAAAGGTCCCTGGATGCGCTTCGCCCAGGGCGGGGGCATCTTCCCCGCAGATGCGGCCAATGGCGCGAAGGTGCGCTTCCGCCGCATCGCCAACTCGCTTGTCGCCGACGTCGAGGCGCCCGCCGGCGTCAAGGAGGTGCGCTTCGGCGCACTTCCCGATCCGAGCGACGCAACGCCCGTGCCGATGCCCTACTATTCCTACGGCTCCAACGGCGGCGGCACCTACAGGCGCCCTTGCGTGATCGCGACGAAGGCGGACGGCAAGCCGTTCTTCATGCTGGCGTCAGTTGACTGGACGCAGTCCAACGCCTCCGAGGTGTTTTCCTCAAGCAGACGCTTTGACGGCATGCTCGGCTCGAACGGCGGCGCACGCTACCGCGAGAAGACGGACGGCACGCTCAACCCCGTCTTCGAACGCTTCGTGTGGTCATTCTCGACAAAGTTCGAGGACGTGATGCCCGTCATCCCCAACCCGCCGTCTCCACTGCGCTCCGTCACCGCCGAGCGCCAGTGGGCGGTGATGTTCTCAGGCGACCGCGCAAAGGACAAGGCGTTCTGGCGCAACCGCCGACGCCGCGGAATCGTCCACCTCTGCGTGAACGACCACGAGGTGTGCATGCGCGACGACAACGAGAGCTTCACCTTCCGCACGCGCCCCGCCCCTCGCAAAGGCGGCGACGAGGGAATGCGCGACTTCACGCGCTTCATGATCGACGAGATGGGCTACCTCTACGGACCATACAACAACTACACCGACTTCGCGCCCGTCAACGGCTGGTGGCACGCCGACCGCGTGACGCGCCGGCAGGACGGCAACCTCCTTCAGGCGTGGAACCGCTGCTACGCCCCGAAGCCAGCATTCATCAACGAGGCGTGCGAGGCGATTCTGCCCGTGCTGCAGCGCAAGTTCAGCTTCAACACGGCCTACTGCGACGTCCACACCTGCGTCACGCCGTGGGAACGAACCGACTACGACGCCCGCGTGCCTGGTGCCGGCACGTTCGCCGCCACGTTCTACGCATACGGCGAACTCCTAGACTTCGAACGGCGCACGCTCGGCGGCCCCGTGTGGTCCGAAGGCGGCTGTCACTACATGTACTGCGGCCTTGCGGACGGCAACTACGCGCAGGACCAGCCGTACCGCCCCGCAGACAATCCGTGGCTTGTGGACTTCGACCTCCGCCGCATGCACCCTCTCGCAAACAACTTCGGCATGGGCTCACCCGACATGTTCTACCCTCGCAACTCCAGGCCCAACGACAAGGACGTGTGGATCGACCGCTTCCTCGCCGCCACCGTGGCCTTCGGCCATCCCGGCTTCTTCATCAAAGGCGACCACGCCAACGAAGAGCAGAGCTACTTCATGCTCATCGGCACGGGGCGCCACTACTGCAAGGCTGACGCGAAGGATATCCGCTACGCGGACGCCACAGGAAACCTGCTCGACACTTCCGCCGCAGTCGCCTCGGGCATCTACCGCCGCTCGCAGGTGGCGGTGAAATACACAGACGGCACGCAGACAGCGTCCAACGGCTCCAAAGACCGCAACATGGCCTTCCGCAGAGACGGCAGGTGGCTCGTGCTGCCGCCGAACGGCTTCTTCGCGCTCGCGGGCGACGGCTCGGCGTGCGTGGTGTCGGGCGCAAAGTGGCGGGACGGCGAAAGGCTCGACCTGTCAGTAGCGCCGGAGTACGCATACCTCAACGCGCACGGCGCGCGCGCTGTCACGCCATTCGGCGGCACGGACGGAAGGATGTACCGTCTGCTGAACAACGACGGCACAGACGAGGTTTTCCTCTGCAAGGGAAGTTTCTTCATGCTGCCGTACACGGCGGAGTCCGTGACGGCGCTAGACGAGGCGGGCAAGGAGATCGGTCCCGCGCCGTTCACAGTCGAGGCGGGGCAGACGCGGCTTGCGCCGATGAAAGGCGCCTTCTCGTACAGGGTGTCAAAGCCAGCCACCTGGCGCGAACCATCCGCAGCCAGCGTCCTGGACGGCTACCTGAAGCCAAGGAATTTCCAGTTGCCGCCCGAGCCTGCCACTGAGAACATGATTGAACTGCCGTTCGTCGGCGTGGCCGGCCAGGCGCTACGCGGCGGGCAGGAGACGGAACTGTTGCCAGAATGCGGCGGCGAAGTTACACCCGACACCTTTATGACGGTTGAAGGAATCACAAAACCAGGCATTTCAATGCATCCGCCATACAAGAACGGCGTTGGCTACGTTTTCCTTCGCTATACGATCGAGCTGCCGAAGAAAGACGTCATGTTCAGCGCGTTTGTGGGCAAGCCCGACTACAAGCTAGGCAACGGCGATGGCACACTCTACCAGATCGCGGTGCAGCCAGCTGGCGCTGCCATCTCAGAGCGCAAGATACTAGCCTCAGCGCAGGTGAAGGAGAAGAAGTGGAAGGCTCTTGAAGCCGACCTCTCGCCGTGGCGTGGCAAGAAAGTATGGCTGTATCTGATTTCAGACGTAGGTCCGGCCGACAGCTCCGACTGCGACGGCTCCGCCTGGGGCGGACTAGAGCTAAAGGTCCGCAACAAGTGAAGAAGCCTATGCCGCAGACGATTTGACAGCGCATAAACTATATGGTAATATCTATTTCGTCTCTAAGGAAAATAGAGGAGCTTATATGGACAATCGCGAAGATAGAAAAGGCGACAATTCCGGCGGCGATGATGTGCTTGTGTGGCTGTGCCGTGACATGGACCAGACTTTCGAGGCAATTCATGCGTATCTCAACGGCGAAGCGACTCCTTTCGGCGGCAGTCTGGCAGACTGGATGCGAAGCGGTCTTCAGGCCGTGAAAGACTACGCCTGCACAAAGTTTCTCGTTGTGGGCGAAGAAGGCAACCGCTGCGCAAAGTTTCTCAGGGACGAATTCCGCAAGTCGCGCAATCTCGACGAACCGCGCATCACATGCGAGCTGGTGACGGAGGACGCTCTTGCCGCGATGCTCGCAGGGCAGAAGGACGTAGTGTACGTCATTCCTGACAACAAGCCCCTTCCCGCCTGTCTCGACGGCATGCCCAAATATCTTTTCGAAGGTCCGCTGTCTTCATCGGGCGGCAACTTGCCGCCTGATGAAGACGCGATTCGTCCATGGCCGGCAGGTCGCGCCGTCAGCGACCTGCCCGGCAAAGCGCCTGCCGCCTGGACAAAGTTCTTTCTTCCCGGCAGCCAGGAGCTTGCCCGCAAGCTGGAGAACCTGCGCACCATCATGAATGCCAAAGGCGAATCAGGGATGCCGCAGTACGTGCTGATCACCGGCGAGACGGGCACCGGAAAATCGTTCATAACGCGGAACCTGCCGGCCATCTGCTCGGGCGAATACGACAACCATCAGAAGGAATTCAACGAGACGGACCGCAAATACAAAGACGACGAGAAAGTCAACGTCTATGTGCAGGGCAACTGCGCCATGCTCTCGCCGGCCTTGGCCGACTCTCTCCTCTTCGGCGCGGTCGATGGCGCATACACAGGACGAGTCGGCGATGTATGCGGCCTCATCGAGAGCGCAGGGGAAGGAATACTCTTTCTGGACGAAGTTGGCGATCTGCCGCTTGAGACGCAGAGCAAGCTGCTCACCGCCCTCGAGGAGAAACGCTACTACCGCCTAGGCGACACAGGAATGACACGGAAAGAGCGCAGGGTCGAATGCCGAATCGTGTTCGGCACCAACCGCGATCTCGCTGCCGAAGCCAGGGAATGGGAATGCTCGCATGGTAGAAAAGGCTTCAGAAGAGACCTTCTGTACCGCATAAACTCTTTCCACATCGAACTTCCGCCGCTGAGGGAAAGACTATCGGCGCAGAGGAACCCGCGGCAGCGCACGGACGTGCTGAACGGCATTGTGGACCATTACTGCAAAGACACTGGCCTTTCGCTCACAAGGAGGGCCCGCGAGACATTCGACGAGTTCGCCTGCAAGTACGAGTGGCCAGGGAACTTCCGGGATGTGAGCCACCTATTCGAGAACATCAAGGTGGAGGCGCTCGACAGGGGAGTCGGGCTTGTGGTGTCGGCATACGCCATGAAGTCCGCCATCAGGAAGTTCGTCTCTGCAGAGACGGGCGAAGGCGCCGAGACCGGAACAGAAACGCTCATGGAGGTGGTCAAGGCCCGCTTTCCGCGTCCGTGCGACGCAAACGAAATCGACTTCATCTTCAGCATCTGTGAAAGCGCCCGTTCATGCGCCGACGCAGGGCGCGCCTACTACGGCACGGAGGAGAAGAGAAATTTTCCCGACGCCTTCGGCAAACGGCTTGCCCACTTCGGCCTGGTGTTTGACAGATTCGCGCCCGGCCATCTGTCCGAAAAGAAGACATCCCCGTCGAACAGCTGAACATAAACCGTCAGAAGGAGAGAGCAGCCATGGACATAGACAAGATCATCAACACCTACCAGAGCTTCATCAAGAACAAGAAGCCCGAGGATGTGGCCGGCGAAAAGGACTCCACCATCGAGAAGGTGGAGAAAGCCTCAGCGCTTTCAGACCTGCTCGACGACATCCGCACGGCGTACGACATGGTCTCAGACTCCGTCTCTGGCCGGTACAAGGGCATATCGAAGGCGACCCTCGCGCTTCTTGCTGGCGGCCTTGCCTACCTTGCGCTGCCAGTCGACATCGTGCCCGACTTCATCCCAGTGGCAGGCTGGCTCGACGACGCAGCCGTTCTCACCTGGATCTTCGCGAAATGCGCAGACGAGTTCAAGAAGTACAAAGAGTCCAAGAAAGCGCCGCAGAATACGCCATCGCCCACATGCACATGACGCACCGCATTTTCTTGAATTCTCGAAACTTCGAACCCCCGAAACTTCACCGAATGAAGATGGCGCACCCTCTCTTCAGGTAGAGGCCGTCGTCGCATACCTCGAGCGTGCCTCTCTTGGCGTCTTCGGGCGTCAGCTGGAACGTGACGTTCTCGGGAATGGCGTCCCAGCTGATAAGAGGCTTGCCTCCGAACACGCCGCGAGCGCCCACCTTCACGTAGATGAGGGCGTCTTCGTCGAACGAGATCTTCTGGTTTTTCTGCGCACCGCTCTTCAGACTGACGGGGGCTTTGTTCTCAGAGACGTCGAACGTAGCGCCGTCATGAAGCAGGATATTGCCGAATTTCGGCGTAAGCACCTTGAACGTGCCGCTCACATCGACAAGACCCTCGCATGTAAGGGCATCGCTCTCGGCACCAACAAGCGCATAGTCATGCGCACCGGTGAGATTGCTGTAGTACATCGCGTGGCGCAGCGTGAAGTCTACTCCCGTTGCATTGCTGGCGCCATCTATGAATGCCAGATAATATGCAGGGTCCGAACTGTCGGAGACCGTGACAGAGCCGTTCTTGATGGCGCACTTCTGGAAGTAGAAATGGTCGCCAAGAAGCGTGAACTCGAGGTTGTGTCCGCCAAGGTTCATGACAGCATCCAGATGCGCGCCGTTCTCGAGCACATGCATTCCGTAGGCGTGCTCGAGCACGAACGAGGAGTCTGCTGTAAGCACAACGCAACCGAGCTGGGACGCGCTGCCGCGGTCGCTGCGCTCGCCCGAGTTCACGAGCGTGCCGCCGTCCATCACGAGCGGATTCCTGCCGTAGTCAACCTTCCCGTTCATGTCGATCGTGGCGCCCGAGCGCACCGTGACGTCGGGAATGCGAGCGAAAACGACGTCGTCGATGTTGATGGCCCGAACGGCGGCCGTCTTCGCCTGATAGAATCTCAGCGTATAGTCGCCAGCCTCGCCAACGTCCACCACCGCGCTGTAAAGAGTCTTGCCTGCGCCGCTGATAGCATTGCCCGTGAGCACCTTCCTCGTCTCGTCGTCGTGTATGAGAAGCAGGTCCACCGGCGCGCCGCGCCTTGCGGCGTCGTTGTTCGCAAGGCATGAGAACTGCACCCTGTACATTCCGGGATTGTCCACGTGCACCGTCTGTTCTATCCATGCGTCGCTAATGTTGTCGTACGTCCTCAGATACGCCGCATACCTGCCTATGTCCAGGCTGTTGCCGGCGTCCGGCATGGCCACCCACACGTTGCATGCAGAGGCAAGTCCGGCGTTTTTGTCGGGATCGCAGCTCCAATAGGGGCACTCCGGCCAGTCGGGAGAGGTGGCATACTGCCACTGTCCGTTGTTCGCCGTCACATTGCCCTCGTCGAACGAGCCGTTCTTGATCAGGTTGACCTCCTCGGGCATGCGGATAAACAGAACGCCGTCGATGTTCGTAGCCTTCACGCTGCTTGTCTCCGCCTGATGGAAATGAAGCGTATAGTCGCCTGCCTCGGCTATCTCCACCAGTTTGCCAAACTGAACCATGCCTTGATGGTAGCTGGTCGTGACCGAGGCAAGCTGATTCGTCGTTCCGCCATGTATGAGAAGCAGCTTGACGATTGCGCCGCGGCGATCGGCGTTCGCGCAGGCGTTGTATAAGAAACCCACATGGTACGTTCCGGGATTCGCCACGTGGATCGTCTGCTCGAACCATGCGTCGCCGCCGCCGCTCATGGTTCTAAGATACACCGCATACCTGCCAACGTTGACTCCGTTCGCCACCCATGTACCGTTCGCATTCGAGAGGCCCGCGTTCTTGCCGTCGCACGTCCATGCGGGATTCTCCTGCCACGTCGTCGAGCCGGCATACTGGTACTTTCCGCTGTTTGCCGTGATGCCGCCCTCGTCGAACGAGCCGTTCCTTACGAGGTTCTCCTCCACGAGTCCGAACGGCTGCATTCTGCCGTGCGTGCCGCACTTCAGCACGCCCGCCGCCACATCGGTGCCGCCTTTATACGCCTGATACGCGCGCGACGCCGTGAACGTGCCCGCGCCGTCCTTGACGAGCGTGATGTTGCCGCCGATATCCACGGCTTCGTTCTCGGTCTCGTCGCCTTCCGCCACGTTAACGCGCAGTTCGGATAGTTCTGTCGCAGTGTTCACGATCCTTCCGCCAATGTCGATGCGTTCACCGCCGCCAGTCAGCGTGCCCACAGGCTCGAGGAACGTCTCCGTGACAAGGTTGTAGAAGCCAACCACGTCGTCCTCTTCCTCGTCGGTGCCTTGCGTGTCAACCGCAGGCACGATGTGGCACTTCACCCTTCCGTCGTTGCCGTACACCTTGAAGTAGTAGAACCTTCCCTTGGTGTTGTAGCTCGCGTTGGCGGTGAAGACGCCAGAATTGTCGTAGTTTCCGCCGGTGAGGAGCACGAAAGGACCAGGCGCCGTGTAGTATGTGGCGTCGCGCGTTATCGTGGCCACATGATTTACCGACGTGCCGCAGTCCTTGAACTCGTATGTTCCGCGGTAGCCGTCCAACACGATTACGTAGTCGCTGCCGGGCACGATGCCCATGGCCTTCTGCGCGGACCGGCTTCCGTGGTCAAAGCGAAGGTCCGTGTTGTTGTTCAGGCGCAGGCACGTGAACGACTCATTCGACAAGCGCGTGCAGAAGAGAAACTGGTACGTTCCGCTGTTGTCGGCGTAGCGGATCTTCGTCTCCACCCTGTCGCTCGCGAGCGGAGTGTAGTCGGTGACCACATGCTGCGAGCCGGTGGCGTCAACGTAGCCAAGCAGCCTGTACCTGCCGCCAGCGGGCACGCAACCCTTCAGCGCGGAGACGGTGAGGTTGTAGCCGGCGAGATCCACCGTGGCGCCTCGAGCGACCGTGAGGGCGCCGTCAACCACTTCGTCCGCCGTCAGCGTGTAGTCCGCATCAATCGTGCGGTCTGCAAAAACCGGCATGAACGCGCCTGCGGCAACCGCAATCGCCGGAACCACTGCCTTCGCAAAACT
>CAMIVJ010000023.1 GCA_946401765.1 uncultured bacterium
CACCTCGTTGTCGTCGCCATCGCTGATCGTGCCTGCGCCCGGATCGTAGTACAGATGGTACATGCCGATATGCTTCCAGTGCAGGCGGAGGGTCGTGTTGTGCTGCACCGGCTGCCCGAAGGCGTACAGCGTCTCATCGCCGGTGACTGGATCCACCTCGTACCAGCCCGAATAGCGGTAGACGTTCACCGCCGGCGCGTAGCGCTTGCCGTCCTGCACGATCGCCGGGTCGGACTGGTCCTGCGTGTAGTACGCGCCACGTGCGGTTGCTTCGTCTTCGAGATACTCGTCCGTGTAGCCGTAGAAGGATCGGTTCTTGATCGCGTAGAACCACGTGCCGTTGAGCGACTCCGCGAAGCTGCGCGTGGTGGCGGAATACTCCTCGATAGGGTCGCCGTTGTACGGCTCCCAGAACCACGTGGACTGCCCGGCGGGCAAGCTGCCGTAGTTCGGGTCAATCTGGATCAGGTACCACTCTGTCTCCCACTTGGCGAATATCCGCAGGTTGTATGTCGGCATCGTGTAGTAAAGGACTTTGTTGTTGGTATAGCTGTTGTAAGACTCGTTCTGCTCGAAGAAGACCTTCACCGAGCAGGCCGCGTCGGCAAACCAGCCGTCGAAGTAGTAGCCGGGACGCGTGGACGTGGGGTTGTCCGGCACGTGCTTGCCAATCTTCTGCGAGAACTTCACGTCCGATTCGCCCAACACGGCGTTGTTGTAGGAATCGACGAACTCGAGCTTGTACGTCAGCCGGTCGTAGTAGAAGTTCACCACGTTGCCCGCCGTGAGGCTGCCACTTTTCGGATACCTATACCCGTATCCACTACCAGAACCCAAACTGCCGGATTCAAACGTGATGCTCGCATGATCCATCTTGTTCGTGTAACCGGCGATCGGGTGGAAATCCTCGTTGTAGGTGAGGAAGTTGAAGTCGTGCGTGATCGTCTTGTACAGCTTGTAGTACCTAGTTACGCCGTCGAATTCGTGGGTGACGTCGTAACCGTCTTCCTCGTCCACTTCCGTATAGTACTGCAGTGTGCCGCCCACGCCCGTGTCGGACGACAGCGTGAACGTGATGTTGACGTCCGGCATGACTTCCAGCGCCGCCAGACGCTGCGTGTACATAGTGTTGCCTTTCCACGTCTTGCCCTCGTAGACGGTCCCGTTGGTTCCTTTGACGGGGAATTCGTCCTTGATGATTGATCCCGCCAGCGCGGTGACGGTCTTGACTGTCGAGCTGTTGTTGTTGCCGGTCCTGAACGTCAGCGTGCGCACGTTGCGGTCGTAGTACACGTTCAGGACCGTCGAGCCGTTGCCCTTGACGATCGTGGCGGCATCGCAGCGCGCATAAGTGAAATTGACATAACTCCGCTGCTTGTAGGTGTTGGCCACACTGACAGAACTTTCGGTCGTTGCCTCCAGCTGGATACTTTAGGCAAAATCGTACTGCTTCTGGGCATTCGGGAGGTTGGCCGCATCGGTCGCCTTCTGACGCCAAATGACAACCGTGTAGTTGGCCTGCCCCATGTTCCAGTGGGCGTACAGCGTGACGTTGTCGGTGAGCTTCAGGTTGCCGCCGTCGATCTTGCCACCCCAGGCCGTGATGGCATTCCGTTCGGCGGCCGTGAAGTCTGTGCGCAGGTCACCTGAGGCAGTGGTCACCTGCACGGCGGCCGAGTTGGTGCCCGTCCACCATCCGTTGAAGACATAACCCGTGCGGGAGGAGACGGGGAACGAGTTCGTGCCCTCGTCCTGGTAGTAGTAGCGGGGCGGAATGTAGGTGGCGCCCGAACCCGTCTCGGCAGCGTAGAACGTGAGCCAGTTGATGTTCACGAAGACGGGGTAGAGGTCACGCGGCTGGGCCTGCGTGTCCTTCACACGCCTGAACACGTACGGACTCTGGAGAATCACCACGGCGTTGCCGTTGGTGTCGGCAAGCTCGCCGGGCATCACCGGCGTCGCCGACCAGCCGCGGAAGATCATGCGCGGCGAAGAGTGCTCGTGATGCTGGCTGTTGGGGTCGACCGAGTCGTCGTACGTCACCCTCAGGTCATCGATATTCACGGTGCCGACCATGTACGTGACGTCGCCCTCCACGGTCTCCTCCATCTCCGTGCGGCGCACGGCGGTGATCGGCCATTCGCCCCCCACAGGCTGCTCGTGGAAGATCACGTATCCCTCGCGGGCGAATCTGGCGCGCAGGACGAATTCGCGCGCGCCGTGATCCTCGTCGTCGCCGTCGGGCGTATCCGGGAACACAATTGGCTGCGTGAAGTCGAACTTCGTCTTGGCATAGCCCTCCTCGTCGTACTCGACGCCCTCAACCGTTCTGTTCGCCTTGCCCTCGTCGTAGAGGAACCAGCCGATGAACGTGCGGCCGAGCGGGGATGGCAGCACTTCGGGGCGCACTAGCATTTCGCCGCTCTTCACGATCTGGCGGAAGGTCCTGTTGCCTTCGACTGTGGTGAAGTAGCGGGGGACGTAAGTGTTGTATAATTCAGAGTTCACGTCGAAGTTTAGGCTGTAGAAGTCGTAGAGCCTGCGGTTGGGAATATAGGTGCCGTTCTCCTCAGTGATCGCGTACACGGAAAAGCCATCGGCGGAGAACCAGAAGGCCGTGACGGCCGTCTTCGAGGAGTCGTAGACGAAACCGTAGCGGGAGGAATCAAGCTCATCCACCGCTCCGTCGCCCGACAGGTGCACCACGCCCAGCGAGGATCCCGACTTCACCGTCACCGGCTGGTCGAGCTCCACCGTCACGTACACGGGCTCGCCGGCGGCAGGCTGCCATTTCTTTCCGTTGGAGTTGATCGAGATGTCGTACATCGCGAGGACATTGTGGCGGCGATGCTTCAAGCCGTCATTGATCTTGCGCTTTGCGCTCTCCGCGTGCGTGCGCGTGAGGGACACTTCCGCATCCTTCGAGAAACACTTGCGGCCAGAACGGACGGCGATATGGCCGGCTGCACTCCTGTGCGTAAGGCGATGCGGCACTCCGTCACGAGGTACGGAAGGCTTTGCGTCGGCAGAATACGCCAACACCAGAACACTAGCCATCATGGCCAGAGCCAGTCCCAATCTCCTCATCATTACCTTCATCTCCTGTACTCAATTAGTCAAACCACCCCTCAGTGGCGAGTACAAGAAAACCACTGCGGATGATACGAGAATCCTTCAACCGTACTATGCTTCGGGCATCCAGACACCGTAAATCTGACACTCCCCGCCCCAACAGCAACAAACCTTATCTGGCGAAGAACTCGTAAATTACACCAGAACTAGCAAATTACACCATAGTCTATCCTGTCACAATATTCTCACACTTTTTGCCAACCAGATTCCACTTTTACCTTTTCTCGTCTTGCCTGTTGTTTCCTGCCTATTATGGTGAAAACCGCAATAGTATAACATACTATCACCGGCTTGTAGAAATTTATCCAGACTTTTTTCGCAAAAACAGCAAAATGTCTGGTCAGAACGGGAATGTCGCTCCAAAGACGTACTGTGGAGCAATCTGCGGTGGACTGGGAACGCGTCCCTTCGCAAGAACGGCGAGGGCGAAATCGGCAATTTTCTCTCCGGCGCCGACAGGATCGATTTCAAAGCGCGTAAACGGCTTGATGTAAACGGGGCCGATGCCGACGTTTGAAAGCGTCACGATTCTTACGTCCTCGGGAACGTTTATGCCGCGGGCGAGGAAGGCCATGATCGCGCCCTGCATGAAAAAGGAGTTCCAGAACAGCAGAAGTTCAGGGAAGTTTGAACGCGGCATGGAGGCGAACGCTTCGTAGCCGCAATGGACGATGCCGTCGAAGAGTCCCCAG
This sequence comes from uncultured bacterium, assembly GCA_946401765.1. Taxonomy (GTDB): domain Bacteria; phylum Verrucomicrobiota; class Kiritimatiellia; order RFP12; family UBA1067; genus RUG572. Next base: position 3,825 of record CAMIVJ010000023.1, read on the forward strand.
CCTTTTTTGTTGCGCGAAAAGGTAATCCACGAGCAATTGATTCCCCTTTCCGCGAGTGCTGGCTGCGCGTCGAGCGGTTCACCCCCTTCAAAGCGCACTTGCGCGACGTATTTCACGCCGGCCCTTCGGCAGTGGTCGGCGAATTGCGAGATCGCATCTTCGGGGGAGAACCGAATCCAGGGATGGTCGTCGGATTCGGGCTTGTCGCCGTACACGAAGAAGTGTTTTACGCCGGATCCCGCAAGGATCTTTTGCACCTGCGGCGAGGCGCGGACGGCTATGACGAGATCGGTCGCGCGCAGAAGTTCGCTCTTCAGAAACGCGAGTTTGTCGTGCGCATCGTTGGAAAACGAGGCGCACGAAAACGAATAGCCCGCCGCAGTCATCTTGCGGCCCACGATGTCTATCAGCTGGCTCGGGTGGTATCGGCCTACATCCTCGTTGGGCATGATGAACAGAACTCGCCCGCGAAGGACGTTGTCGCCGCGCGACAGGACGACGGTTCCGGAATGTGGCCGGGAGGCAACGTATCCCTCCCGCGCCAGACATTCCGTCACGCGACGGGCCTGGGCGAAGGTCATGCCAGTCGCCTTGCACATCTCGTTGATGGTCGGCAGCTTCTCGCCGCCCTTAAGCCGATTGAACGTGATTTCCTCTTTAAGGAAGTTGCACAAGGCGTCCACCAATGTGGTGGTGCCATCTGGCACGAATCTGAAATCCTGAAGGATGTTTCGCATGGTGGAGATACCTTAAACTTTGAAAAGCCCCATGGCGAGGCCCATGATCGGCGGCATGGTGATGAGCGAGAGGAGCGTCATGCCGGAGACAATGCCCACAGAGAGCGGCACGCCCACAAGGCGAAGCGCAAGTTCCGGCCACACGTCCATGAACGCAGGCGCCGCCGCGAGTTCGCTTCTAAGCTGCGCCCATCTGCCGGGCGCGCGCGGCGCGTTCGTGGCGCTCGTGCCGTCGAAGAAGAAGTACGGGTAGCGCATATCGCCAGTGGCGGGCACGGGATCGGGATCAAAGAAGGGATAAGTCGCGAACTCGATCTCGGTTTCAGTGACCGTGGCCGCGCCGCTGGTTAACGCGATGGCGGCAGTTGCTATGGCGGTTGCTTTTCTCATGGGCAAGAGTATAGCATAGTTGTTGCAGAGTGCATAGTTTAGAGTTCAAAGTTCAAAGTTCGAGGTTGGGCGAAACCCTCTGCCATTGTCGCACGTTCATCCTAAACTCCGCAGTTGAATGTCTCCCGCAGAGACGCAGAGGCGCAGAGAATGTTCGATATTTGTGTTATTCTGCCACTTAGGCCTAAACAAAACAGCATTACAAATCTTCACCTCCTGGGTGAAAAGCAGCAATGCGCTTCAAATGCTTCAAAACTCTTATAAATCTCCGCGTCTCTGCGCCTCTGCGGGAAATATAAAAACCACGTGCGCATTCAACTGCCGTTTTTAGGGTAAAATTTACTTTCACAATGGCAACACTTTGCCCGCCATTGCGGAAGAGTGTCATGCGGTCATGACCCTAAAATAGTCGCACACGCGCGTGACCACGTCGGGAACGGGCACGGTGGAAAGCCAGCAGGCGGCGGAATCTTCGTCGGCCGGGTCAAAGCCGTGCATGCCGCCCAGCGGCTTGATGCCCATATCGCTCGGGCAGAACTGAACGCCTGGATCCGCGAGGAAGATGGCGTCGCCGAACTTGTGGTCTTCGCGCCAGATGCCGTGATGGCGCATCTCGTCTTCCGTGAGCCAATGCCCGGGGAGGCCGGCGAACGCCGCCTGCACTTGCGCTGCGGCGCCATCCTCAAGCCACCAGAAGCGCGCCATTGTGGAGTCGATGGCGCTGGCGTAGTGCTCGCCCCATGCAAGACCCGTCTTCGCGAGCGCCGCAGGGACGTCGGCAACGCCCCTGAGCGGCGTCATGCCGTGGTCTGAGAACACGGTAAGCTCAAACGGCCTGCCGCCGTCGACAAGAGCGCGGTGGATGGCACGGATCGACTCTGCGTACTTCTGCACCTTCGCCAGCAGCACGTTATCGCGCCCCACATTGTCGTGCTGAAGGGCGTCGAATGCGGCGGAATAGACGAACGCGCGGTCCACTTCGCCCCTGCGGAACGCCTCCGCCGCGATCCGGAAGTTCTCCGCCTCGGGAAGACGCCAGTTGGAGATCAGATGGCGGTGCCCCTGTTCACTCCATACGTCAGCAAGGTTCTTGACCGGGGCGAGCCCGCCCTTCACGAAAAGATCCGTCTTCTCGCAGTAGTCGAACTTCGGAAGCCGTTCCAGTGGAACGCCGTAGAGCTGGAAGTAGCCGGTGAAGCCGTAAAGCCGCTTTACGAGCTTCGAGAGCAGGTTCCGGACGCGTCCGCGCCGCCAGAAGGAGCGCGGACGAAGAAAAGGCGCGAGCCATTTCATCTTCCTGAACGGGCTTTTCTCCGGCGCGTAGTCGTAGAACGCGAGATGTCCATGCACGGCCGGACGCTCCCCCGTGAGGATCGTGGGTATCGCCGTGCAGCTGTAGCCGAACTGCATCTCGATCTTCCGCCTGTTCGGCAGCAGGTCGCGCAGAAAATCGTAGCGCTCAACCTGTTTCCACCCAAGTGCGTCAATGAAGACAAAGACTTTTACTTTTTGATTTGCCATCTGACATTCCTCATGTACATTCTCTTGTGATCATGACGTTCCCCGTGCTGCAGCTCGTTGCCGGCATCACGGTCAAATGCAATGACATGCCATATCCTGCATGTGAATCTACGCCCCCTCGCAATTGTCATCCAATGCTTTCGCAAGGGCAGCGACATCGCCGGGCGGAACGAGCGTCGCCTTTCCGCCGCATGCCTCGGGGAGTCCGCCGATCGCGAACGCGACGACGGGACGTCCGAGCGCGACCGCCTCGGCCGCGACGAGTCCGTACGGCTCCTGCCAGAAGCTCGGAACCACCACGCACCTTGCCGCACGCATCCAGTCACGTGGATTCGTCTGAAAGCCGTTGAACCGCACTCTGCCGCCAAGACCCAGCTGCACGGCAAGCGCCTTGAGCTTCGGTTCCATGTTCCCCGTGCCGACGACGTCGAGCGTACGAGGCGACTTCATGCGCGACATAGCCGCAAGTAGAAGCTGCACGCCCTTCCCGCGGATGAGCTGGCCGACAAAGAGAAGGTCGATTTTTTCAACGCAGAGACGCGGAGGCGCAGAACCTTCACCGTCTCCGCGTCTCTCCGCCTCTGCGTCAAGACCATCCAGCACCGGCGGCTCGACGGTGATCTTATCGGCCGAAAGCCCGTTCGCGACAAGACGGCTTTTCATGAATTCCGAAATGACGACGAGTTTCTTGAATCGCCCCATCGCGGCGATGCGCCGCTTTTGCGCGAACACACGTTTGAGCGCGCTCTTCCAGTTCCTGCAGAGCGGCGCGCAGAATAGGCACGGCCACAAACCGCCCGCGCACGAGCAGTTGCGCTTCAGCGGCGTGTAGGCGTAGGTCCTAGGACATATCGGCTCATGGTCGTGAACGTAGTACACCGTCTTCTCCGGCGGAAGCTTCTCAAGCGTCGCCACGTCGGAACACTTGTGTACCACCACTTCGTCGAAGTCGCCTGCCGTCATTCTTTTTTCGCTGAAACAATCTACAACCTCCACTTCGTGGCCTTCGGCGCGCAGCCGCGCGACGTGCCGTTCGGCGAAGATCTCAATTCCGCCGCGGACATCAGACTTTTCCAGATAGACGAGTATCTTCATAACTCTCCACCTGTCTCTCTGCGCCTCTGCGTCTCTGCGTTAAAAGCCTGTTTCATCCCCTTCCAATGCGCAATGCGCTGCACGAGGCGCCTGACAGGCGCGGACGGAATCTCGCGCCAGTCGCGCGGTCTCCGCAGAAGATACATCCAGTCGCGCAACGTCTCGCGCGCGGCGCCGACGAGCTCGCGCGCGAGCGAAGGCTCGTCCCCGAATATGACGCGGTCAGCGGTACCTTCGCCGCGGAAGCGCCTCGCGAGCTCGCGCAGCGTGTAGTTGTGAGAATGCTCCACGCGCGCCTTCGGACAATACACGATCTTAACAGGATCTTTCTCGCGGCGTGAATTGCGCCATGTCCACTCAACATCTTCCGAATACTGTATCTCTTCGTCGAAAGGCGTATCAATGAGGTTCTGCCGCCAAGTCGCGGAGCTGGCGAGCGAGAAGAAGAAGCGCCACGTCGCCTGCACCTTTCCGTCGCCGAAGGCGCGTTCGGAGTCTTTGCGCACGAGAGCCTGCGCATCAGTGCGGGGAAGTTGGTTCGCAAACGCGAAGATGCGGGGTGCCCGGTGATTGCCCCCTACCGTCGCGCCGATCAAAGGTTTCACGAGTTCCACGAGCCAGCGCTCGTCAAGCGGAACGGCATCGGAGTTGTTGAAAACGGCTATGTCTCCCTTAGCCTCGCGCACGAGCGCGTTCAGCGTGCGACCCGGCTTGTATGGTCCGGCGGGACGTTCGAAGAACCTGACGGGAAATTTCGCCGCGACTTCGCGCGTGCGGTCCGTTGAATTGTCGTCGCACACTATCACCTCGAACGGCGGCGGGTGCTGCGATAACACGCCGGAGATCGTGCGGCCAATGAACGCCTCGTCGTTATGCGCCCTCACGAGCACACTGACGCGCGGCCAGTCTTTCGGAGGTTCATCCACGAGCCGCGCGACGAGTTCGCCGCGCGCGGACTCGAGCCGTGACATCAGCCCGGCATACGCCCTTTCACGCACCGCGTCCCAATCGCCGCGGTCCTTGAACGCGGCGAGGACATGCTCCGTCACCTTGTCCCAATCGCAGTCGTACACGCTTCCCTCGACGGCACGTCCGAAGTTCGCGAGCCAGTTGGCAAGCTTCGACCCACGCGCGATTCCGAGAACGGGCGTTCCCACGTTCGCCGCAAGGATCAGGAGATGCAGCCGGCTGGACAACACGACGTCGCATTTCGCGGCAGCCTCCATTACAGCTCCGGGCGTCGTGCCCGCCATGCATTCTATGCCGAGTGATTCGAGCAGCGAGCGGTCTGTCTTCGGATTCATGGGAATGCCGAGTATCCTCGCCCCAGACTCGCGCACGGCGGCGATCATTCTCTTAAGGCCAGCGAGGTCGGTCACCTGCCTCTGGGTGGAAATGCAGATGCCGAGGGTGGGTGAAGCGGCGAGAGCGCCGCTTCCCCGAGAGGAGGTGCCATTCGGGGAAGCGACACTCCTGTCGCTTCCAACTAGGATCGCTGTGTCGGCGGTGATGCCGGCGTTGGGGAACCCCATCGAGGCGAGCATGGCGGCGCTTTCCGGATCGCGGAGCCACACGCCTCGGCAACGCGGCAGAAGCGCCGCGATGCGGCGCGCCAGACGCGCGCGCAGACGCCGCTCGTACCAGCCGACGAGACCCAGACAGCCAAGGATAAGCCGACGCTTCCCGTGCGTCTTGAAAAACACAGGGTTCAGCTCGTCGTCCATCCCAACTCCCCAGATGAAAGTTGCAAGGCCGGCGTTCTGCGCGGTTTCAAGAAGATCGAGCGCTACATGCGGATAATCTGAAAGCCCCGTCGCGCCGCACCAGATGTAGGCGTCATGTCTGCGGACCGCGTCCACAAATCCGCCTATGCCGTGTCCGGCGAAGCCGAACGGCGGCACGACATTCACGCCGAGCAGTTCCGCCGTCGCGGGATCGGCCGTCGCGACCGTGAGCTCGACGCCTGGCAGCGACTCCTTCAGCATCTTCACGACGCCGGCGATTATCGCCTCATCGCCGATGTTGTCGCATCCGAGCGGTATCCCTCCTAGAAGTATCTTCATTTCCCGCCTCCGTGCCAGGTGAGGACGTCCGAGACCGCGAGGCGCGGGGATGCGGCGACGTCAAATTCCTCGGGCGGCATTCCGCAGGCTATCACCTGGACGATCGCCTCGTTTACCGGTATGCCGAGAAACTCATGCGCCGCGCGGTCGACTTCGGGCGAAACGCTCCAGTGGAGGATGCAGTGCGCCACGCCGAAGTAGTGGAGGGCGTAGCAGAGGTTCATCACGAAGATTCCGCCGTTCACATAGCAGTCATGCCGCTCCCAGCCCCAGCGTATGGCGGAGAGGTCCGACGTCACGACGATGACCTTGTCGGCGTCCACGCCAAATCCGCGAGTTCCGCCCTGCGCGGCGAAGAGTCTGTCCCTCAGCGCCGGATCGTCGACGACATGCACCCGCGCGTGCTGGCGGTTGCACGCGCTCGGCGCGGTGAGCGCAAGTTCCACGGCGGACTCTATCGTCTCCCGGGGGACAGGCCCCGCGAAATGACGGCAGACGTGGCGAGAGGCCGCGAACCGCGGAAACGGCGCGTCCTTCGCCGCGAAGAATTCGCCGCGCGTGACATGCGGCTCGTCCGCAGCGGGGATGTCCGAATGCGCTGCAAGGAAGGCATCGAGCCGCGGCATGGCATCGGGACTTTCCCTGTGCAGCTCGCGGTACGCGCGCAGCACGCCGACGGCATGGCGGACCTGCGGATCGTCCCTGCCGAAACGTTTCTCAAACGAGCTTATGAGGTTCACTAGATGCACGACCGCGCCCTTGCCGAATCCGAGGCGGCGGCGCGGCATGGTGAGTCCCTTCTCGATGACATGGTAACCCATGACGATCTCGGCGCATGCGGCGGCCTTTCTGTCGAGGTGCAACGCCCCGGCATTGGCCATGAACTGCGCGCGGTCATAGCGGAACGCGATGTTTGCCTCGCGCCGTACTTTGGCCTTGAGGACCCAGGCGGACAGCGCACGTTTGACTTTCTTGAGCAGTTCAATCATGGTTTCTCCGCCGATTGCGCCTTTAGCATGCCCTCCGGCGCATCGCGGCCCCACACCGCCCGGAAACGCGCCTTGGCGACGGCCTCCTTTATCTGGCGCACGGTGTCCTGCGTGACAAAGCCCTTCCGCGCCCTGTCGGTATAGAAGCTCGCCACTAGACCCAGACTCTTCAACTTTTCCTCATGCTCCTTCTCGTAGGCCTGCAGCAGAGCCCCCCCCTCGCCTTCGCCGATGAACGTGAACGGGCGGCCCTTCGCGTGGTAGTACTTGAAGTACCAGTCGAGGGCCTTCTCAAGATCGTCGGAATTCGCGATCAGCGGGGAGAACACGCGCGCGATTCCAGAAAAGCGGTTATTGCCGACCTCGGTTTGCGCGTAGGAATGCATCAACGGAACGTGCGCCACGTTTGAGTAGAGGCTACCTTGCACGTAGAACAGGTCCGACGGAACGACGAACGTGCGCACGGGATCCTCCCGGATGAGCCAGCTCTCCACGTAGTCGTAGGGAGAGGAACTGACGCATCCCGCCAGGAAGGAGGCGACAAGGATAACTGGGGCAAGTATTTTCATCATTTTTCTGAACATGCGAGGCGGAAACCGTAAATGGCGTTGCGGAGTACGGGGTCGCGCATCTCCTCGTCCTTGCGAACCACAATCGGCGAGACAGCTGACGACGAATCCGCCGCCAGCGCCGCAAAGGCGAGAAGCATCCCCACAAGAAGGACACCCCCTGCACGCCTTGATAGTTGTTCCCGTCATCTGAATCTCCTGTGAAATCGACGCCATAAATTATAGCATATTTACGGCGGAAAGGGACTGGAAAAGGTGTTCGCCGAAGCCGGAAGAGGTCCTCAACCGCGCCGAGGCGGCAGAAGCAAATGGTTCAGAAGTCCATGGAAACGCCGGCACCGCCGTATGTCAGGTCACGGCGCGCCTCGGGTGCCTTCAGCGCCTTCACCGCGTCGCGAGCGTCGTCAGAGACAATCCCGAACTGTCCGACGAACGCAAAGAGGCTGACGTGATCCATAAGGCGGTAGTCGAGCCGGAACACGAGGTTTAGCGCCTGGAGTCCGTCGCGGTGGCTGGAGTGGGGGTGATGCCGTTTCGGGCCGTAGAGGTTCGCGAAGTGGCGGCTGTCGCCGAGGTCGCCAAAGAAGTCCACGGTGAAGGTGAGTTTGTCCATGAGTTCGAACGCGCGATTCACGCCCACGACCCAGTACACCTCGTCGATGGGATGGTGCAGGAGGCGGACCCGCCAGTACGGCGTGGCCCACGGCGTCTTGAGGACCTGCAGAGCCTGCCAGTCGCAGACGGTATGTCCGCCTTTGAAGCCGGGATTCGTCACCCACTGCCGACCAAGTCCGTTCCTGAGCCGCCAGCCTTCGGCGATGTCGATGTCGTAGTACCAGCGCAGGAGGTAGTCCGCCTCGGCGTAGGCGTAGCGCCTCATCGCGGCGGAATGTCCGTCCGGCGACATGGCGGAGTACGTCCAGACGGACGGCTCGACGATTCCGAACGGAGCCAGGTCGACATTGACCCCCGCGTACTGAGCGCTGTACGGACGCGTGTCCCACACGTATCCACGGCAGATGTATGCGGATTCGACGTCGGCATACGCGTTGAAGGAAAGCCGTTTGCCCAGTTCGCCGGCGAAGGAGGAAGGTTCTTTCTCCGTGCCATCGTTTGCGAAGGCGGCAAGCGAGGCCAACGCCACCACGGTAGCGAGTGCAGTTTTCATGGGAAAGGGCGAAAATCCGCGTTTCAGCTCGTTCATGGCGCAACCACCTTTCCCGATTCGCCTCCGCAGACAACCGGGCGTATCGCATCGACCGTGATCGGCTTGAGGAGGATGCTCGTGAAACCGACCTCTTCGTGCCGCTTGACCAGCTCCACGTCGGCAGTCACAACGTGGACTGGCAGTGCCTTGAACTTCTCGCTGGCGCGTATCGCCCTCACGAGGCCCGCACCGTCCAGCTCCGGCATCCACATGTCGGTCAGCACCATGTCGAACGGCTGCGCATCCGGCGCCTCGAGCGCGGCGAGCGCCTGCTTCCCGTCGGCAGCCATCACCACGTCGAAGTCGCAGAGCTTCTTGAGCATGGCCTTGAGCACGATCAGGTTCATCTTCTGATCGTCCACGATGAGGATGCGGCGACGGGTGGCGGACGACGGGACAACCGGAACAGACAAGACCTCCGGGACTACAGAGCTACGCGTCTCGGATGTCCCGATAGTCCCGGTGGTCTCGTTCGCCACCTTTTCTGCGGCCTTCACCCCCGGCAGCGTGATGGTGAACGTGGAGCCCTTGCCGAGCGCCGAAGTGACGGTGATTTCGCCGCCCATCGCATTCGCGAGCTGTCGGCAGAAGGCGAGGCCAAGCCCCGTACCGCCGTGGCGCGCCTCCTTGGCGCTCACCTGCTCGTATGGCGACATGATGCGCTTCAAGTCCTCGTCGCCAATGCCACAGCCGGAATCCTCCACCTCGATTCGCAGCGTGCCGGAAACCTCTCCGTCTGTTGCGGCGGGACGCGCCCCTTCCTGTGCGAACGTCGCGCGGACTTCGATGAATCCGCTCTTCGTGAACTTGACGGCGTTGCCGACGAGGTCAAACAGCATCTGTCCGATGTGCTGCGGATCGACCATCAGCGTAGGAAGCGCGCCCACCCTGCACCGAAGGTCGAGAGAGGAATTCGCGTTCGAGGCGCGGAACGTCTCCACGACGTCGCCGACAAGCTTCGAGACTTCCGTTGGCGCTGGCACGATCTCCATGTTCCCGGACTCGAGCTTCGAGAAGTCAAGGACGTGGTCCACGAGCCTCAGGAGTGACTTGCCGCTGACAAGGATCGAATCGACTGCCTGCTCGCGTTCCGCGTCTGTCTTGAAGCCCATCTTCATCATCTCCGAGAAGCCGATGATGGCGTTGAGGGGTGTGCGGATGTCGTGGCTCACGGTCGAGAAGAAATAGCTCCGGGACTTGCCGGCGCTCTCCTCCGCCTCGATCTTCTGCTGGAGTAGCCGCTTCTGGCGCCTGCTGAGGACGTAGAAAAGGTTGAGGATGATGGCGAGCGACGAGAAGAGGAGCAGAAGCTCGACGATCATCTTCAGGAGCATGTCGTTGCCAACGTGCTCCATGATGCGCTCGATCATGCCGGCGTCAACCGTCTTGCCGACGAGGCCGCCGAACGCCGACTCGGACGCATCGCAGATTGCGAGGCGTATCCACATGAGTGACGAGAAGAAGATCATGGCGAGCACGCCGATCCAGACCACGATGGTGTGCCCGAAGCGGGAGAGCCAGTCAACAAGGAACACGTGCCTGTACTGGAGGAATCCGCAGAGACACCAGACGGCAAGCACGAGGTATGACTCGGCGGCCAGCGAATCGCCCGAGATGTAGTTCGGCACGAGCATGAGGAGGCAGAAGCCGATCGCCATCACGATGCCGGAGATGCCGGTGATTCTTTCCGCGAACGCGAGGCGTCCGGAGTCGTTTTTCGCGATGGCGAACACGGCGGCGGACGTGTAGCCGTAGGCGATCGCCGCGCCGAGGTTCGAGACGTCCACCGGCCAGCCGGTCACGGTGCGCCCGAGGAACGGGATCGCGAACGACGCGCACATCACGAAGAGAATCGCGTTTGCGGGCGTGCCGTCGCGGTTGAGCCGCCCGAACCAGCTGGGGATCATCCCGCCGTCCGACATCGCGTACATCAGGCGGCTCGAGGCAATCAGCGTGCCGAAGATGCCCGTCAGCTGCGCGGCGAGCATCGCGGCGCCGATCACGGCGACGCCCGCCGTGCCGAGAGCCTTCTTCGACGCGGCGAAAACCGGCATTGCGTCGATTCCCTTCAGCCCCGGAAGCGCGTTGATGTAATCGCTCCACGTCGCAAAGCCATCTGGAAACGAGATGACGGGCAGAAGCGCCAGCAGAAGGTAAACAGCAGCGGAAATCGCGATTGCCGTGACGAGGAGCCCGAACATGCGGCGGACGGGGAAACGGAACTCGGCCGACGAATGGACCACGGCCTCGAAGCCGACGAACGCCCATGGGACCATGGCGAGGATGCGGACGACCTGCATGACGCGTCCACCCTCCGGCGCGAAAGCCGGCCCCATCGCCGCGAAGCTGCCGTCGTGCCGGCAGAGCGCGGCGGCGAATACGGCGACCACGCCCGCGAGAAACACCCCGGCGAGGATCGTGTGAAGCCCGATTGCGAACCGCTTGCGGTACAGGCACACCGCGCCGCAGAAGGCAATGGCGAGGACGCAGAGCAAGACTTCCCCGAAATACACGTGGAACCCGGCCATCGTATAGTGGAATCCAAACTGGAGCGCGTCGCCGAAGAGGTAGCGCACGAGGAGGACAAGCGCGGTGGCGTTGGCCCAGAGGATGGCGACGTACGTGAGCCACAGGAACCACGCGAGCAGAAAGCCGTGGTCCGCGCCAAACGCCTTTGTCGTGAACGCGACCGCACCGCCCGGTCCGGAAACACGCTGAAGCATCCGATGGTAGTTGAACGCGAATACGGCAATCGCCGCCGCGCCAAGAAGGATTCCGATGACGGTCCCCGCCGGACCTGCGCCCGGCAGGAAAACCGTTCCCGGCATGACAAACGACCCCCATCCCACGGCGTAGCCGAAGGAGAGAGCGACAACCATCAACGGCGTCAAGTAGGC
>CAMIVJ010000024.1 GCA_946401765.1 uncultured bacterium
GGCGGGAACTTGTTAGGCGTGAAGACGGTCTCTACTTGTTTAGTGGCTTTGCGGTACTGGTGAGGTAGCCTAGCCTTAACCAATTGCCAATTATCATGCGCGAGGACGGCGTACGCGTCGTCCTCGATGACTGCCCTAGGTCTTCTAGGGCTTTTTTTAGATTCACTTGTAAGACACATCTGTTCTATACGAATAGGGGTATGCAGGGCGTATATGGGTACGCTATGCAATAGTGCAAAAAGACAAAGCATGGAACAGAAAATGAACGGAAAACTGAAGAAGGCGGGAATATTGGCGCTCATGGGGGCGCTCGTTCTTGCGGCGGTTGGCGGCATAGCCTCGGCAATGTGGATGCATAGACAGCTAAAAGGCTGCGAAACGCTGCTTGACAAGGCAGTGGGCATCATAAGTGCTAAAGAGGATGGATCTGCGAAGAAAACGCGGAAAAAGGAGCAGGGTGAAAAGGACGGACGCTATACCGTTCAAGAAGGCGAAGACATCGTCTCGATCTCAATTGCGCACGGAGTGTCGCCTTCGGCACTATTGGACGCAAACAACCTTCATGCCGACGATACAATCAACCCTGGCGACAAACTAATCATACCCGGTAAAACTCATGGGGACAGTCCCCGCACGGCCCAGGCCAGTCCCCGCACGGCCCGTGGGGACAGTCCCCGCACAGCCAAAGGGGACAGGCCCCAAAGGGGTGAGGGGGACTGTCCCCCTAGGGAGAAAATTGTCAAGATTGAGCATATTGGCATTGTAGAAGTCAAATATCCTGGTGACGATGAAATAACGATAGCGTTTGATCGTATACCGGATGCGTCCGTTCTGCGGGAATACATTTCGGTTGAACCCGTCAAGGGAGGGGTGACGTATGAGTATGACTATGAGTATGACTACGATGCAGATGAGCATTACAGGCGTCGTCCAAGGGTGAAGCTGCGGGGCGACTTCGCATTCCGCACCAATCTCACTCTTCGTGTAAGGGCGGGTCTGCCCGCGGCGAATAAGGTCGAGAAGCCGAATGATTCCAAGGTGGCCGAGATAAAAGTGGAACCCCTTGAACGCGACTTCGTGCAGACTCTCCAGCGCAAGGACGCCCCGCCGCGCGTGCGGTTCGTTGATTCCGGCCGTTACCTCCCCCCCGGCGGAGCGCGCATGCTCGCCGTGGACAGCGTGAACGTGGCGAAGATCCACTGCGCCGCCGCCGCAGTGCCCACCGCCAACATCGTCCAGCTTCTCGCCCGTGAAAACGGGAAATACAATGGCGTGTACTTCAGGGGTGATGGCGAAGGCTCGGCAGATTCCGAGGTCACGGAGAGCATCGCCGATCATCTTATGGAGTGGGACGTAGAGACGATGGGGCGCGTGAACGAGCACGGCGTGACGCCGTTCGCCCTGCGCACTCTCCCCGACGCAGCCTCCAACGGCGTCTTCATCGTGGCCGTGCGTTCGGCCGACAAGGACCGCAATGACGAACGTTGGTGGTGGAGCGACAAACGCGGCGAGAAGTGGAACCCGAACCGCTACAAGCTCGTTTGCATCACCGACATAGGCATCACCGTGCGCCGCGAAGGCGAACGCATCATTGCCTGGACCACGTCCCTTACCACCGGCGCGCCAGTCACCAACTGCGTAATCGATGTCTATGGCTCCAACAACCGCCACCTCGCCAAGGGCCGCACAGACTCGAATGGCATCTGCGACGTCGTCTGCTCCTCGCGCGCCGAGCCTTTCGCCGTGATCGTCAAGACCTCAGACGGCAGGGACACTTCCTTTGTCTGCCTGCAGGACCGCCAGGCCATAGAAGAGACTCTTGGCGAGGGCACGCGCGAAGGATATCTGCGCGCGAACGACGTGACGGCATTCGTCTGGACAGAGCGCGGCATATATCGCCATAACGAGCACATGTTCGTACACGCCATACTCCGCAACGGCGCGAACGAGGCCCCGAAACCTTTCCCTGTAGAGTTCCTGCTGCGCGATCCTAACGGCGAGGTAGTGCAGCGCAAGACCGTAGTCTCTGACGCCTATGGCGCCGCGTGGTGCGATTCGTTCGCAGTTCCAGCCGAACTGCCCAGCGGACGCTGGCAGATCAACGTCGCCGCGCCGGGCAATGCGAAGAACACCCGCATCTACGGCGGCCGCGCCGTGAGCGTGGAGGAGTTCGCCCCGCCGCAGATCCGCGTGAGCGTGGAGCCGGCAGGCGACAACGCCACCAACTTCTCGTTCGCCGTCAAGGCCGAGCATCTCTACGGCGGTCCGGCGCGTGGACTCACGAGCGCAGGCGCGGTGGTGTTCATGGATTCACCGTTCAAGCCGAAGGGCTGGGAGGCATGGCACTTCGGCAACGAAGACCTCGGCCTCAAGCCCAGCTACCGCCGTCTCTGGAAGTTCCCTCTGAACGACGAAGGATGCGCAGTGTACGCAGCGCCGCTTCTCGAGGAGAGCGGCAAGCCGAAGGCCGCGGTGCTGGCGATAGGCGAGGGAACGGTGTTCGAGGAAGGGGGACGTCCGGCAAGGGCGCGCGGAAAGCGCGTGCTGCACTACTATCCGTTCTACATCGGCGCCACGATGGGCGACAATGTGCGCATCCCGGACAAGGGCTACGCGAAGACGAAGGTCGCGTGTGTACGGCCTGATGGAACGCGCCTTCCAGAGGCGAGGAAGCTCAAGGTGTCCTTCGATCGTGTCGAGAGCGTGTACAGCTGCAAGGAGGATAGCCGCGGCTGGTCGACATGGCACTGCGAACGTGTGCGCATGCCGCAGAAGAGTCCAGTCGCCGAGATCGAGACGAAGGCGAACGGAGACGTTGAGCTTGAGATTCCGTTCCGACTTGACGGCGACTACGCGCTCACGCTCACCGACGAGGCGAGCGGCGCCAGTTTCGGCTGCTCGTTCTGGCTTGGAAGCCGCGGCGACGATTCCGTGCGCGCACCGCTCTCCAATCCCAGCAGGGTCACGCTCACTCTCGACAAGGAGATGTATCGTCCGGGCGACGTGCCGCGCCTTCTCGTCAAGTCGCCGTTCGCCGGCTGGGCGCTTCTAACGACGATGCGCGACAAGGTTGTGTCTCGGCGCGTCCTCAAGCTCAACGGCGCCACGCAGGAAATCGCGCTCGACAAGGTGGATGGTTCATGGGCGCCGAACCTCGACGTGGCTATAAGCGTGGTGCAGAGCGCCGAGAACGGCGGACGCCACCAGACTGCGCGCGCGCATGGCTACACGGCGCTCGCCGTCCGCCGCTGGGAGAACGAGTTTCCCGTTGCGGTGAAGACTGCCTACAAGGTGGGCGAAGGCGGAGGTGGCACGCTCACGGCGGACGTCACAGCCGTTGGCCAGACGGCGACAGGCACCGTGGCAGTGGTGACGGTGGTGGACGAAGGCATACACCTGCTCACCGGATGGAACGCGCTGAAGCCCGTGGACTACTTCGCGCGTCTCCGCACGGCCGGTCTGCCGCTCTATGACCTCTTCGACAATCTGCTGCCGGTGTGGGACGGCGATCCCACGAAGGCGCGCGGCTTCAAGACTGGCGGCGACATGGGCGCCGAGATGCTTGGAAGGGTGAGCCCCGTTCCCACCAGGCGTTTCCGCACAATCGCCTTCTGGCAGACCGCCGTGCCCCTCACGAACGGAGTTGGGCGCGCCGTCTTCGAGTTGCCCGAGTTCGTGGGCGAGGTGCGCGTGGCGGTGGTTGCGCTTTCCGCCAAGGCCACAGGCGCGGGCGACGTGCGCCAGAAGGTGACGCCGAAGCTCGTGATGCAGAGCGATGCACCTCGTTTCGCGGCGCCAGGCGATTCGTTCGACGTAACCATGACGCTCGCCAACCGCAGTGGCGCTGCCAGCGAGGCTAAGTGGAGAGTCGAGGCGATCGCAGGCGTGGCGTGCGAAGGCGCTAGCGAGGGTGCGGAGAAGCTGGCGGACGGAGCGTCCGTCACACGCACCGTGCGCGCGAGGGCCACCGGCGCGCCGGGCGAGGCGAAGATCGTCTTCAGAAGCGAAGGATGCGGCGAGAAGCACGAGCAGACTATCCTGCTGCCGGTGCGTCCAGCCGTGGCGAGCCGCGAAAGAAGCGGCACGGTCCTGATGAATCCTGGCGAGGCGAAGTCGTTCCCAGTGGACAAGGCGGGCGTTCCTGAGGCTGCGGTGAGGCAGTTCACGCCTGGCGCCAGCGCGCTTTCCCAGCTTGTGGGAGCGCTCGAGTTCCTCGCGGAGTATCCGCACGGATGCCTGGAGCAGACGTCGTCGCGCATCTTCCCGCTTGTGGCGGCCGGCGGGTTCCTCAACCGCATTGCGGTGGACGGGAAGAATGGCAAGCTTGCAAAGCGCGGCGACTACGTGGCGGCGGGTGTGAAACGCGTGGCATCCATGATACGCGAGAGAGACTTCGTGATGTGGCCCGACTGCAACTACGCGCCATGGGACCGCGAGGTGTCGCTCTACGCGGCGCACTTCCTCGTGGAGGCGGAGAAGGGCGGCACCGCGCTCGCGCCGTCCGCGAAGAAGCGTGTGATGGAGTTCCTGAAGAAATGGAGCCTTGAGAACAACCGCGCCGTCTCGGCATACGCCTGCCACACGCTCGCGCTCGCGGGAGAGCCCGCGCAGGACCGGATGCTCGTCCTATACGACGACCGCCGGAACCTCGCCGTGCTCGACCGTGCGCGTCTTGCCCGCGCGTTCGCCGTCTCTGGCGACAGGGAACGCGCGATGGAGCTGCTGCGCGCGAGCGCCACGCAGCCAGGCTCGGTGAAGGAGGCCGCCTTTGCGATGCTTGCGCTTCTCGAGGTCGATCCAGACGACGCGCGCCTTGCGCCGCTTGTGAAGTATCTGGAGTCCACACGCGTTCCGGATCGCTTCAGCTGGGGCACCACCGGCGAGAACGCCCATGCGCTCGTGGCGCTTGGCGCATACTACCGCCACCATCCTGTGAAGGACAGCGTGCCGAAGCTCGTGATGAAGGGGGCTGACGGCGAGAAGGCGCTAGCCGTGGGACGGCGCGAGACCGTACGCGGCGGCAACAATGTGGCCGTGGAGAATCGCGGCGAAGGCAGCGCGTGGCTCACATGGCGCACGATAGACCTGCCCGACGCGACGATCGTCACCAACGAGACGAGCCAGATACAGATATCTAGGCGTTTCCTTACGCCGGAAGGCCTTCCCGCGAGCATGGCGAAGCTCTCGCGCGGCGACCTGCTGCTGGCCGAGATCACGCTCACAGCGCCCATGGCACGCACCTTCAGCGATCTTGTGGTGCAGGATCTCTTTCCGGCGGCGTTTGAGCCGGTGCATGGCGGCGTCGACCCTAGCCTGTACAGCTGGGCCAAGGACTACGACGGCGACTGGGTGATGCGCAGCGACGCACGGGACGACCGCATGCTGGTATTCTCGAAGAAGTTCCATCTTGCCGCCGGAAAGAGCGTGCGCTTCCTCTATCCTCTGCGCGTGGTGACGGCGGGCGACTTCGTGATGCCCGGGCCCACCGTCGAGGCGATGTACGCGCCCGACATCCACGCATTGACCGCGCCAGAACGCATCAAGGTTGAGAATTAGCGCCTAGTGCCCAGTGCCTAGTGTTCCCCCGATGACCAGAATGGGCAAATCGCCATTGAGTCATCGGGGGATTTATGATATATTATTCCGTGTCGAATAGGAGCATATAATGACAATTCGCTCTTGCCTTGAAAAATTGGCGAAGGAAACGCCGCATTCCGCGGCGCTTAAGTACTGTCGCTGCAAAGAATGGCACACGCGCACGTGGGCCGAGTTCCTCTCCGGCGTGCGCGCAGTTGCCGAGGCGTACGGTCCCGCGTTCGCGCTGCGTCCGCGTGAAGAGGCCGTGGCCATCATGCTGCCCAACACCCCCGAGTGGATGGAGGCGTATCTCGCCTGCAGCGGCGCGGGAGTGGCCGTGGTGCCGATTGATCCGAAGCTTCACAACGACGAGGTGGCGTACATCCTGCGCGACTCCCGCGCGGCGGTGGTCACCACCGACAAGTCCCATCTCGAGATGATGAAGGCAATCGCGCCGGACCTGCCGGACCTTCGGGCCGTGGTGCTCACGGACGGCGCCGATGCCTGCCTCGATCCGATAGGCGGCGTGGCCGTGTGTGACTACGAGGCCATCAAGGCCGCCCCCGCGACTAAGGCGCGCTCCGAGGGGCCCGATGCCTGGTACGCCGCCAACGTGGCGAGCGAGGAGGACGTTGCCTCTGTCATCTACACATCCGGCACGACCGGCCGCCCGAAGGGCGCCATGCTCACGCACGGCAACTTCATAGCGGACATCGACGGCGGCCTTCAGGCGTTTGGCGAGCGCGTTGACTCCACCGACTCGCTTCTCGTGGTGCTGCCGCTTTTCCATGCCTTCTCGTTCTGCACAAACTTCGTGCTGGGCCTCTTCAGGGGATGCACGATGATGTTCGTGCGCTCGCTCTACACGATTGGCGAGGACGTGAAGCTGCTGGCGCCGTCCGTGGTGATGAGCGTGCCGCTTCTCGCGGAGAAGATGTACGACAAGATCGACGCCTCCATCAAGGCTTCCCGCGCGGCGCGCTTCCTCATGTGCGTAGGGCTTGGCTGCCTCGTGAAGCGGCGCATCGTGGCCAGCCTGGGCGGAAGGCTGCGGTTCATGATAGTGGGCGGCGCACCGTGTCCTGTGCATGTGCTTCAGGGCTACAAGCGCCTTGGCATAACGGTGCTGGAGGGCTACGGCCTCACCGAATGCTCGCCCGTCGTCTCGATCGCAGGCCCGAAGTGCGCGAGAATCGGCACCATCGGGCAGAAGCTCACCAACATCGAAGTGCGCCTGGCGGACAAGAACGAGAACGGCGTGGGCGAGCTTCAGGTGAAGGGCCCGATCACGATGAAGGGCTACTGGAAGAACGATGTGGCTACGAAGGAGGCGTTCGACGGCGAGTGGTTCAAGACGGGCGACCTCGCAAGGATCGACGAGGACGGGCTCATTTCCATCTGCGGGCGCAAGAAGGCGCTCATCGTCAACCGCGAGGGCAAGAACATCTACCCCGAGGAGGTCGAGAACCGCATCGGCGCCGATCCGGTGGTGAGCGACTGCGTGGTGGTGGGATACACCTCCGGCGGCGTGCCGGGCGAGAAGGTGGGATGCGTGGTGCATCCCAACATGGACCTGCTGAAGGCCCGCAACGGCGGAAAGGACGTGGCGTGGGAGGACGCCGTGAAGATCGCGCAGGACAAGGTGCACGCGCAGTGCCAGGACCTCGCGGACTACAAGCGCGTCCGCAAGGTTGTGGTGCTGAAGGCCCCCCTTCAGCGCACCTCCATCCAGAAGGTGAGGCGCGTCGCCTACAAGGGGACGCTTGACGAATGAGCGCCTCGCTGAAAAGCATCACGGACTGGCTTGACGCCGCGCTCGACGTGCGCGCGTTCTCCGACGTCTCCAACAACGGTCTGCAGATCGCCCGCGAGGGCGAGCGCGTGGACAAGGTGGCCTTCGGCGTGGATGCGAGCGTGCGCACCGTGAAGGCAGCGGCAGCGGCGGGCGCGCAGCTCCTCGTCGTTCACCACGGCATCTCGTGGGGCGGCGGCATCCAGCGCCTGACCGGCGGCGTGTACAACGTGGTGAAGGCCGCGATGGACGCCAACCTCGCGCTCTACGCGGTGCATCTGCCTCTCGACGCCAACCACAAGTACGGCAACAACTACGAGCTCGCCCGCTTCCTCGGGCTGAAGAACCTCAAGCCCGCGTTCGTGTATCACGGCGAGACGATCGGCGTGACGGGCACGCTTCCCAACGGCAAGAAGGTGGGCGTGTGCTCGGGCGGGGCCGGGTGCCACGCGGTGGACGCGAAGGAGCTCGGCTGCGACCTCTTCATCACGGGCGAGGCCGACTGGGGCGAGACGATCGCCGCCGAGAACGTGGGAATGCCGATGATTTGCGCAGGTCACTACCAGACCGAGACGTTCGGCGTGAAGGCGCTCGCAAGGGCCATGCCGCGCGCGCTCAAGGTGTCCACCCAGTTCATCCCGCGCGAAGAGGAGGCGCAGGCGGCGCAGAAGGAGAAGGGCGAATGAAGACTTCTAGACTTGTGGTGGCGGTTGTCGCGGCCGCGTTCTGCGCGGCGGCATGCGCTGCGGAAGACGGCGTTGCCCAGGCCGTGGCGAAGGGAGTGAAGTACCTCAAGGCGCATCAGGCCGAAGACGGGCACTTCAGCGACGCGCAGATGCCCGCGCTCACGGCCCTGCCGCTCTGGGCGCTTGTCCGCGGCGGCGAAGGCCGCAGCGAAAGCGCGAAGAAGGCGGCCGCGTTCGTTCTCGGCACGCAGCGTCCAGACGGTGGCTTCTACGTGCCCAAACCTGGCCGCGGCGGCTCTGGACTTGGAAACTACAACACAAGCGTGTGCGTGAGCGCGCTCTTCGAAAGCGGCCTTGCGCCGACGAAGGCGATTCTCGACGCCCGCACGTACATCGCGGGCAGCCAGCTCACTGGCGACGACACGATGGCGGGCGGCTTCGGGTACGACCGCGTCTCGCGCCGCCGCTACGCCGACCTCTCCAACACCTCGTACGCGATGGACGCCATGCGCCGCACGGAGAGCGTGGAGGACATGCGCCCGAAGGGACAGGCCCGCGCCGACCTCAACTGGGAGCAGGCGCTCAAGTTCGTGACGCATCTCCAGGAGACTTCCGGCGAGCGCGCTGGCGGCGCCGCGTACAACGAGCGCACGCCGCAGGCCGGCACCTCCACCAACAGCACGGGACGCGTTCAGCTGCGCGCATACGGATCCATGAGCTACGCGGCCGTTCTCTCGATGTGCCACGCGAAGCTCACGCGCGCCGATCCTCGCGTGAAGAGCGCGCTAGAGTACTGCTCGCGTTTCTGGACGGTGGACGAGAATCCCGGCATGGGCAACCAGGGCCTCTACTACTACTACGACATCCTCTCCCGCGCCCTTGCCGCGGCCGGCGTTGACGAGATTGTTCAGCCAGACGGACGCAAGGTGCGCTGGAAGGCCGAGCTCGCCGCCAAGCTGATCTCGCTGCAGCGTCCCGACGGCAGCTGGGTGAACGACAACAACCGCTTCTGGGAGGGCGATCCCGTGCTGGCGACCGCGTTCGCCGTGCTGGCGCTCTCGATGTGCGAGTAGAATCAGACGATCCAAAGTCAAGGAGCAACACCATGGACCTGAGCAGAAGAGAGTTCATTGGCGCAGGCGCATTCGCCGCAGCCGCTGGAATGTGCGGCAGCCTAGGCGGGGCGCAGCCTGTTACCGTTATCAGAAAGGCGCGCATGCGCAAGGCGGGCGATAAGATCCGCATGGGCTTCATCGGCGCCGGCGGACGCGGCGACGCAAACCTGCACGAGTTCTTCAACCTCGGCGAATGCATTCAGGCGATATGCGACGTCGACCTCAACCACCTCAACGGCGCGAAGAGATGGCTCCAGGAAAAGTGGCCGAACGTCCACTGCTACCAGGACTGGCGCGAGATGCTCGACAAGGAGCAGGACCTCGACGCGGTGGTCGTCTCCATTCCCGACCACATGCACGCCATCTGCGCAATCGCGGCGATGGAGCGCGGCTTCCACGTGTACGTTGAGAAGCCGCTCGTGCGCACATGGTGGGAGGCCGAGCGTTTCCGCGACGTGGCGAAGGCGTGCGGCGTGGTGACGCAGATGGGCAACAACGGCAACGGCTCCGACGGCCAGCGCCGCAGCATCGAGATACTCCAGAGCGGCGTGTTCGGCGACATTCGCGAGATTCACGTTACGACGGACCGTCCGATCTGGCCGCAGGGGCTCGACAGGCCCCAGGGCAGCGACGTCGTCCCCCCGAATCTCGACTGGGACATGTGGCTCGGCGTGGCTCCAGTGCGTCCGTTCAAGAGCGGCGTCTACCACGGCTTCAAGTGGCGCGGCTGGTTCGACTTCGGCACTGGCGCGCTCGGCGACATCGGCTGCCACGCGATGAGCTTCTTCTGGCGCGGGCTCGACATGCGCGAGACGCTCAGCGTTGAGACGATCAAGACCACGCAGACGTTCTCCGAGACGTATCCCTGCGCGACGACCGTGAAGATCCTCGTGCGCAGCGCAAAGCAGAAGGATCCCATCGCGATCTACTGGTACGACGGCAACACGGCGCCCGATCCCGAGACAAGCCGCAGGCTCTCCAACGGCAGGTTTGAGAGGATGGGCGGCACCACGATCGTGGGCGAGAAGGGCATCTGGTGGAACGGCCAGGTCAAGATGAACGGCGACGAGAAGTTCGTGCGCCACCAGAACAACCCCGCGACGCGCGACATTCCGCAGTCCATTCCGCGAGTGAGGGGGCACCACTGGGAGTTCGCCGAGGCCGTGCGCGGCGGGGCGCGTCCGTTCTCCGACTACGACCATTCGGTGCCGCTCACGGAAATGGTGCTGCTGGGCGCAATATCGCAGCGCGTGCCGGGCCGCCTCGTGTGGAACCAGGCGAAGGGCCAATTCGACAACTCCGAGGCCGCGAACGCGCTTCTGCGTCCGCACGTGCGCCACGGATGGACGATTGGATGACGGATGTACGAAACCGCAATGGAATCAAGATGCACATGAAGACTACTTTTTTCGCAAAGACGGCGTGCGCCGTGGCCGCGCTCGCCGTTGCCGCCGCAGGGGCGGCCACGCTGGACGGCATCGCCGCGAAGGTCAACGACGACGTGATCACCATCAGCGAAGTGGCTGGCGCGATAAGGCGCAGCAGACCGCAGGCGGAGGACATGAACTTCGCCGCAGCCTACTCGAACGCCGTCAACCTCGCGGTTGACAGGCGTCTTATACTGCGCGAGGCCGCGAAGCGCAAGCTCGAGATACAGGAGTGGGTGGTCGACAACCGCGTGCGCGAGATCGTGAAGGACAACTTCGGCGGCGACAACAACAAGCTCAAGACCGCTCTTGCGCAGTCGCGCATCGACCCCATCGACTGGCGCAACCAGATTCGCGACGAGATGATCGTGCAGGCGATGTGCTACCAGATGGTGGAGAAGGATGTTCAGGCAACGCCAGCCGCCATGCAGGCCGAGTATCAGCTCCACCGCGACCGCTACATCCGCCCGGCGCGCACCACAGTGAGCGTGATCCTGCTGCGTCCGCCGGCCGCCGAAGGAGACTCGTCAGTGGAGGTCCGCGCCAAGGACGTCCTCGACCGCATTGCGAAGGGCGAGGCGTTCTCCGACCTAGCGAAGCGCTTCTCTGCCGATTCTCATGCAAAGGACGGCGGGCAGTGGAAGGACGTAGATCCCGGCGAGGCCTTCCGTCCCGAGATCGCCGCCGCCATAGCCAAGCTCGGCGTTGGCAACATCTCCCCTCTCGTCAATCTCGACGGCTGGGGCTTCATCGTGCGCAAGGACGCTGAATCCCCCGCCAAGGATCTTTCGTTCCGAGAGGCCTACGATGAAATCGCCGCGAATGTGAAGCAGGAGCTTTCCGCCGCACGGTATAAAGAGTGGGTGAGTCGTCTCCGCAATGAGGCGTTCATCAAGATCAATCCTCCCCCCAGCGACAACTAGTCCCATCCCCGTTCTCCAGATGAACCTCACAAGCCCAAGCCAGGTGAAGGCCTGGTGCCTTGAAAACGGATTCCACCCGAACAAGGTGCTGGGCCAGAATTTTCTCATCGACAAGAACGCGCTAGACGCGATCATCGACGCTGCGGAGATACCTGCCGACGCCGTTCCGCCGCCGCGCGTCCTTGAGATCGGCCCTGGTCTTGGCGTTCTCACCGAAGGACTTCTCGCGCGCGGCTGTGCAGTTACGGCGATAGAGAAGGATCCAGTTCTGGCCGCACGGCTTGCCGCCTCTCTTGGCTCGCCTGCCGCTCTTGATGTGATTGAGGGCGATGCGCTCGACTCGATACGGGCCGGAGGCTGTGACGGTTTCCCGTTCATGGTCTCGAATCTTCCCTATCAGGCCGGAACGCGCATTCTGCTGGAGCTGGTGAAGATGGTTGACCCGCAGGGTGCGCCAGAGAGGCGTCCGCCGGACGTGATGGTGGTGCTTGTGCAGACTGAGGTGGCGGAACGTCTTTCCGCCGGGCCTGGCTCGAAGACGCGTTCGCTCGCAGGCGTGTGGGCGCAGCTCGACTACGACGTGTCGCCTGTGCGCAAAGTCGCGGCGTCGTGCTTCTGGCCGCGTCCTGAAATCGGCTCTACCGTCGTCAGGCTCGTGCGCCACCACAAGAACGACGCCGTTCCGTACGCGGTGCGCGAGGCCTTCCACCGCATGACGAAGCTGGCGTTCGAGCATCGACGCAAGCAGCTTGGAGCGATATTCAAGACGCATGGCCTGCCGACGGAGGCGCTTTCGCTGCCGGTGGCGCGCGCCGGAGGAAAGAGCGCGATCGAACTTTCGTCGGCACGCCCAGAGGAGCTTTCGAACGAAGAATGGCTCGCGTTCGCGCGTGCGGTTTCGAAACTTCACCTGCCAAACACGTAGAACCTGTCCGCATCGGTGGGCGAGCTGAATTCTCGCCTTCGTGCGTGCCTGCCCGTAAAAGATTTCAGCCGAAGTCCCAGAACTTATGGTATAATATGAGGAAAAGCAAATTAGAGTCGAAAGAGGTTCTGGAATGAGATTTGACGGAAACGACATGATCAGATGGGGAATTGCGGGGTTATGCAGCCTGGCTTGCCACGTGGCGGTGATAATGTTCTTTGTGTGGACTGGTTCGTCGTCCACGCCACCGCCTCCGCTCGAGCCATCCCCGCTCTCCGACGTCGGCCAGCAGGAGGCGCCGCTTGACGCGCCGCCCGCCGACGTCGCGCCTGGCGTGTCACAAGATGCCGCAGCAGCTGAGCCCACGGGCGTCGCCGCGCCTACGGCCACGCCGCCGCGTGCATCGGCTTCTTCGCGTACGGCCCCGCCGTCCTCCGCAGCGCCTGCGACGCCCGCTGCCGTGAAGACGCGAGAATATACTGTGAAGGCGGGAGACAATCTTACCCACCTCGCCCGCAAGTGCGGCAGCACGCCCGCCGAGATAGCGAAGCTCAACGGCGTGGACGAGAAGACGATGGCCAACCTCAAGGTGGGCCAGGTCATCAAGCTCAAGGCGTCCGAATAGCCGCCCGCCGCTGACGCGGAACACGATTCACAACGAAACCCAAAGGAGCACAAACCATGAAGACCTCACGTCGCAGTTTCCTCGCGGCATCTGCCGCCTTTTCTGCGCCATTCCTGTTCCCCTCCGCATTCGCCGGCAGCGTGCGCCGCTTCGCGGCAAACGAAAAGGTGAACGTGGGCGTGATCGGCATCGGCCGCATCTCAACCACGATGGACATCCCGCTTGCGATCAAGTACACCGACCTCTGCCGTTTCACGGCTGTGTGCGACCTTGACTCGAAGCGCCTCAAGCACGGCGTGGAGTACGTGAAGGGCCGCTACCGCAAGCTTCTCAAGGAGGAGAACGCCGCGGTTAAGGCGTTCGCCGACTACCACGACCTTCTCGCCGATCCTTCGATCGACGCGGTTGAGATCTGTCTGCCCGACCACTGGCATGCGCTAGTCGCCTGCGCGGCTCTCGCCGCCAGAAAGCACGTGTGGCTGCAGAAGCCCTTCGCCCAGACGATCACCGAGGGCCGTCTCATCGCAAACATCGCGAAGATGAAGAGGCGCGTAGTGCAGGTGGGCTCGTGGCAGCGCAGCGTGGAGCAGTTCCACCGCGTGTGCGAGCTCGTGCGCAACGGGCGAATCGGCGATATCCGCCGCGTGGAGGTGGGAATAGGCCTCGACAAGGCGGGCGGCAGCTCGAAGGCCGAGCCGGTGCCCGAAAACCTGAACTACGACATGTGGCTTGGTCCCACGCCCGGCGCGGACGTGACGCCGTACAACTGGACGCGCGTCCACACGCAGAACCTCAAGCGCATCGGGGATCGTCCCGGCTGGATCCAGATGGCCCCCTACGGCTGGGGCATGATCACCAACTGGGGCGCGCACCACATCGACATCGCGCAGTGGGGCCTCGGCAAGGACGCTTCCGGCCCTGAGAGCGTGAGCGGCACGTGCGAGTGGATGGACACCTCCGGCGGACGCCTCTGGAACGTGCACACCACCTACGATCTGCACTACTCCTACAATGGCGGCAAGACCGAGCTGCACGTTTGCAACAAGTTCCCCATGGGCGTGAAGTTCATCGGCGAGAAGGGCGAGTGGCTCTACTGCATGCGCGGCGCGGTGAAGGTGACGCCCAGCGACCCCGACGTTCCCGCGAACGGCAAGATGCAGCCGCTCATGGCCTCGAAGAACCGCCTGCTCGAGAAGATCGCGAATCCAAAGATTCCGCTTGCGACGTCTGGCGACCACTGGAAGAACTGGCTCGAGGCGATCAGGAAGGACGATCCGTCTTTCACCGTCACCAACGCCGAGGCGGCCCAGAGGTCGTCCACCGCATGCTGCCTCGGGCAGATGTGCATGGAGCTCGGCCGCGGCAAGAAGGAAGGCGCGTCCGTCTCGTGGTGCGCCGCCGAGGAGAAGCCCGGCAGCGAAGAGGCGAAGAAGCTGATGAAGCCGTTCGCCCGCGGCAAGTACAACCTTCCGGACGAGCTTCGCCGCTACGGACTCAACTTCGAGAGTGTGCTTAAGGGCTAAGGCGCAAAAGACATAAGGAGAACGCCATGAAGACGTCTTCCACAAAACTCGCTCTGCTCGCCGCCGCTGCGTGCGCTGCGATGCTGGCGGGCGGTGCCGTGCCGCCCGCAGTGCTTGCGAACCTCGCCGAGCACATGCCGCTCTCCTTCTACGCCATGCCGGCGAAACCCAAGGCGACGAAGGCGTTCCCGCTCGTCTCCGAGAAGAAGCGCACGTACACGAAGAATCTCTCGGTGAACATCGCGGGCGATGAACTGGTGTTGCTGGCGATCTCGGACGACAGGAAGGTGGTGCAGCTCGCGTACCCGGTGGGGGCGCGCGGCGGCGACTATCTCACCGGCTGGTTCAGAATCGAAGACGTGCTCGACTTCTCGCAGGTGAAGGTGCAGCCGCCGGCCGAGTACAAGGCTCCGGACGGCGTGCGCTGCCTTCTGTACCGCGCGAACGGCTACGCGAAGCCGGCTCTGGTCGGATGCATGCGCGTGGAGGAGGATGCGTGGAAGCTCGGCGAGAAGCGAGTTCGCAAGTCGTCGCACGGCAGGGACGAATACGTGTTCAAGCTTCTCTGCCTCGGCATGAGCAACTACGCTCTCGGCGAGCACCATGTGGCCGCGCGCCTCGTGTTCGTGCGCGAGGACCATCCATTCGGCGAGAGCGAGAACGAGCGCTACTACCATGAGC
>CAMIVJ010000025.1 GCA_946401765.1 uncultured bacterium
AGGTATGCGGAAAGTTCGTTCATGGCGGTCTGCTCGTGTGGCTTCGGCGCACTAGGCCCCGCCACTTCGTACGGCGTTGCCGCGAATGCCAGATTTGCGACCATCAATGTGACGGCGCCTATCGTCCGTGAAATAAGATGTTTCTGTTTCATGTACACAAGGTTAGCATTTAATTTACAATTCGGCAAGCCGGAAATTATGATTTTCCGGAAGTTATGTTTATGTGTAAGATTCTATTTCCATCAACACTTATTTCAATGAGGAGAACTATAATGTTAACTAAGAATCAAACACCGACAACGGAAGTAAAGCCCATGAATGCCGGATACGGCATCACGCATACGCTTGAGGAGACAGCCAGGCTGCTCGGCATTACGCGCGAACGCGTTAGGCAGATTGAAAAAAACGCGCTTGAGAAGCTGCGCAAACGATTGAAACTGCGTTATGGAATCACTAGCATAAGCGAGGTGGCCAGTTGACTTCAAGAAACAAACGTTGCGGATATTCAATCAAAATCGTGGAAGGAATGAATTCTTTGCGTCTGCAATTAAAATTAACGTCCATTAACATCATTCATTAACCCCAAAAAGGAGACTTGTTATGAACTGCAACCTTGACATGAGCTGCAAAGAGGAAAATTTCGAGGAATTCCCGGTAGAAGATATGACCGAAGACCAGGTGCCTGATAAAACTTCTGAAACGACTGAAATTGATGGCCTAATGGAAACTGAGGAGATGACGGATAATGAGGTCAAGCTCGCGAAGGAGCGCGAGGAGATGGCCACAGAGACTGTTCAGTTATACATGCGCGAGATGGTGCGTGTGCCGCTTATGAACGAAGCCGAGGAATTAGCTGCGTTCAAGGCGATCGCGGCGGCCAAGGATGACAGCAGAAGGATCTTCAATCGGTTCAAGTTCGCGCCGGCTATGTATGCGCGGCTACTGGACAGGATCGAAGGGCAGACTGGGCGGTTCGATGGAATCGTCGCCTATGCCTTCAACGGCGGCAGAGCCGAGTACATTGCCGGAATTCCTGGGTTTAGACAGGCGCTGAAACGTGCCCGTGGCGGCGATGATGTGGATCGATGTTCGGAGAAGTTGTGCATAGGGCAGAAATGCTTCGAGGCGCTCTGCGCTGAAGCGGGAAGACGCCTTTATGCACCTTGCAAGGCGCTGGTGGCGGAGAAGGTCCGCCTGCTTGCGAAGCGTCCTTCGAAAAAGCGCGATGCCGAACTTGCGGCGGTGCGGAACAGGCTGGCGCCTATTGAGACGGAGGTCGGCATGGTGGCTGGTGAATTTGTCGAACGCTTCGCGAAGCTGCAGCGGACGCTAGAGACGCTACAGAAGGCGCGTTCGCGCGTGGTAGAGGCAAATCTCAGGCTGGTGGTGTCCACAGTAAAACGCCTCATGCATCTTGGGCTGGAGTTTCTTGATCTGGTTCAAGAGGGCAACACAGGCCTAGTGCGAGCGGTGGAGCTGTTCGACTATCGCCGCGGTTACAGGTTCTCGACCTACGCCACATGGTGGATCCGCCAGGCCGCGACGCGCGCGATAGCCGAGCAGTCGCGCACGATCCGTCTGCCGGTGCATCTCATCGAGCAGATCCACGACATGAACCGCGTATGCGCGCAACTTGTGCAGCGGCTGGGAAGAGATCCCTCCGCCAAGGAACTCGCCTGGGAGATGGGGGTACCCGAGTGGAAGGTACGCTCGCTTAGAAAAATGGCGTGGACGACCGTCTCTCTTCAGACGAAGGTTGGGGACGACGAAGATGCCTGCATGGGCGACTTCGTGGAGAATACGACCGCCGTCGATCCTGGCGAGGAAACCGACAAGAGCCTCATGCGCGAGCAGCTGATATCCGCATTGGGCACTCTGAACGCCCGCGAACGCGAGTTGCTCGAATACCGCTACGGGCTTGTTGACGGCAATTGCCGCACGCTCGAGGAGGTGGGGCGGATGCTGAACGTCACGCGCGAGCGTGTGCGTCAGCTCGAGACGAAGGCTCTCCGCCAGCTGCGCCATCCCACACGGTCGCTCCGTCTGCGCGGATTCATTGCGAAGAGCGCCTAAGAGATGGGATGAAATTTATCCTAGAAAAATCAACTCCAGATGTAAGAAAAACTTTACCAGAACAATCTAAAATCATGGTGAGCACTATGAAAAACACAAAAACCAAACTCAAGCCGGGCGAGCGAATCTGCGATCGCTTCGAGCCCGTTCCGATTACGCCCCGCCAGATGGTGGAGGCGCTCGACTGCGACGAGACCAAGATCAAGAGTCTCGTCATCGACAACTCCGCCTACAAGCTGAGCGACCGCTTCTACAAGACGTTGGCCGGCGAACTTGGCATACCATACGGCGTGTTTGGCTTCTTCACGCCGCTCGAGGTGATGGAGCGCGCGGCCGCGAAGGTTCCGGACCTTCAGCTGCGCGTGACGGTGGACACCGAAGGCCGGCAGGCTCTCGGCCTCACCCAGAACAAGGGCCTGCCGATGCCCATCAACTACATCGAGAACGTTCTGCACAACGACAAGCGCCTCACCGGCGTAGAATACAGCGACGGCGTGCTGAGCGCGATGCTCGACCTTGACGACCCGTGGGACGTGCCTAACGACAGCACATACGGAATGCGCGTGCGCTGTCGCGTGCCGGTGGACGGCGTTGGCATGCCAGACATGAGCCTTGCCACATGGCGGCAGGTCTGTTCCAACGGGGCGGTGGCAGAGACTTCGCTCTTTCGCACGAAGATGGAGATCAAGGACAACAGCGGCGAGCATTTCCGCCGTCTGCTGGCCTCGTTCAGCAACCCGTCCGGCGTCGAGATGCTGCAGGAGCGCATGTGCAATGCGGCAGAGACGAAGGCGTCCGTTGGCGAGGTGGTGCTGCTGGAGGGGCTGATACGCCGTTCCGTGGCGAACGCCCGCAACCAGATGCTGCTGCGCGAGCGCCTGAACGACGTAGCCGACAATCCTTGCGTGCGCTACGGCGTGACTGACCTTGCGAACATCGGCCAGAAGAAGCGTCCACTCCTGCCCGTGGGGTGCAGCGTGGCCGACCTTCTGAACTTCGCATCCGAACTGGGCACGCACCATTCGGATTTGCTCAAGTCCGATTCCACGCTGCAGTCGTTCTCCGGGACGCTGCTCTCGAAGGGGTTCGACCTTGAGGGACTCTACCCGCACACGGCGCGCACGAGCAGTTTCTATCTCAACGGCATCAACTTCTCAAAGGGGGCTGCGTAGGGATATGCAGTACGAAGATAGACCCTATCAGCAGGAGGCGATCAGGGAGGGTGTGGCCGCGTTCACCGAACGCGGCCACAATTCCGTGCTGCTTGAATCGCCTGTGGGCTCCGGCAAGACGTACATGGCCCTTGAGATGATACATCGCCTTCAGCAGCATCTAGGCCATACGCTCAAGGTGGGCTGGGTGGCGCCGCGTCGCCATCTGCTTCAGCAGATGATGGAGGCTAACCGCGACCTCTACGGCGACCGCATTCGGCCAGTGTCGCTCTTCGAAAAGGCACCGCCCGAGGTTGACCTGGTCGTTCTCGACGAGGCGCATCACGAGGCCACTCAGAGCTGCGTGCTGCTCTACGAGAAGATGCGCGCAAAGTGGACGATCGGCCTCTCGGCCACGCCAATGCGCACGGACCGCATGAAGCTCTCCTTCCAGGAGACGGTGCGCACATGCTCCATCGGCCGTCTCGTTCGCGAGGGGCATCTCAGCCAGTTCAACACTTACGTCATACCGAACTACGGCGTGGACACGGTGGCGGACTTCTATCTCGCCGATCCTCTCCGCTGGGGCAAGAGCCTCGTCTTCTTCTCCACGATCGCCGAATGCGTGGCGTTCCGCGAGCGCCTTGCCGCCGTGGGCATCGGTTGCGAGGTGGTGACGAGCGATAGCGACAAGGAGAGCCAGATCGAGGCCTTCGCGAGCGGCCGTGTGCAGGTGGTGGCGAACGTGGCGATGCTCACTGAGGGTTTCGACCAGCCCGACGTGGCGAGCATCTTCGCGCGCGACGCCTCGCGCCTGCCGACGATTCAAATGTGTGGACGCGGCCTGCGTCGCGCGCCAGGCAAGGTGGCCTGCAACATCGTGCAGAGCGCCAACACGAACTATCTCTTCGAGCGTGTGGCGCATCCCCGCAACGCATTCAGGTGGCAGCAGGGACGCTGGCTTGCGCTCACCGACGGTACGGAGGCGATCGAACAGACGTTGAAGGAGACACTTCGCAGAATCAGCGCGCGAGAGAAGGAGGACCGCAAAAAGCGCAAGAACGATTTCAGTGAGGCGGCACGCGTGGTCCCTCGGCGTTTCGCGCGCACGATCGCGCGCCTCACGCGCGTGGAAAAGGAGGAGAAGACGTATTATGCGGCGTATGGCAGAGTGTATGCGGCAATTGAGCGTTTCCGCCGTGCGGCGCATGCAGCGTGCTGGGGCGGCACGCCTGGTCCTTGCGTGATCCACCTCGACAAGAGCGACTTTACGTCGAAGAGAGTGAAGGCTATTCCGGACTTTCTGCACGACGGCGACGAGGCTGTGCCGGCGCTAGCGGTGGATCTTCGTCTCTGTGTAGCCCAGATGTGGAGAAGGCAGCTGTCACATCGTAGGCTCGCCATGGACGTGTTGGCAGAGATGATCCGCCTGCGCATTCCGGCGGAGAAAGACCCCGATGGACGCCAGCTCTCCTCGCAGATGGATGACCTTGGCTACGACATGGCCGCAAACAAGTACAGACGCGACACGCCTGTCGCGAAAGTGCTGCTCGCGGCCGACGAACATCTGGCGGAGGTGATGCCCCAGCTGCGTTGCGCGCTTATGCATCCGTTCTCCGCCACGAAGAATGGTGATGTGCGGCACTATCTGGCCACAACGGCTACGCGTGAGAATCCCACCGGGCCTACTTCCGGTCAAGGCCCTGCGCAAATTTCTTGACAGTGTCGAAATCAAGGCCACACCCTTTAAGGTATCTGTAGAGTTGGCTGGAGCCTTGTTCTTTCCCGCTTGGGTTGGGGCGGAGGCGCCGGCTGGCTTCTGCTTGGCTATTGGATTCCTTGCATACAGAGACGACGAACGCTAGTTGGGCAAGTTCGTCCAGCCGCATGGAATTGAATTTCTCCTCATCTTTGATGAGTGCGCGCAGAAATTCAAAATCGCAGGAAGCGTCGGGAAGCGGCGATGCTTGGACAGGTGATTGGGCTGAAGCTACAACGGATTCCTGCTGGATTGAATTCTCCGCTTGTGCCGTCTTCGTCACTGCATTGTTCAAGGGATTACCCACTTTATGCTCAGCCTCGGCATACTTGATTTCCCGTTCGACGTCGTGCAGCGTGATATGAAGTCCGTCCGCAAGCGTCGCCATCCTGAAGATCATGGCGTTGAATTCGCGGAAGTTACCTTTCCACTCGGTGGAGTCGGCCTCTGCATATTCGACAAAGCGTTGTAATGCGTCATTGGCGAATTCACGATGCTCTGAATACTTTTTGTTGTATTCACTCAGCACCTGTCGGCAGTTGAGGGCGATGTCCTTTCGTCTTGCGGCATAGCCTGGGCGTTCTTTCTCTGCGAGTCCGGGAAGGTGAAAATGCCAGGTGTTGATCCGCTCCTGCAGATCCAGACGGAAACGTCCGGACTCCACTTCCGCCCATAGGTCTTTGTTTGTGCCGCAGATGAGCATAAAGTCGCACTGGATGTCCTCCGTAGAATGCGGACGTCTGAACTTCTTTGTCTCTATGGCCGTCAGAAGCATCGCCTGAACGTCTTTTGGAAGATCTGCGACCTCGTCGAGGAATAGAATTCCGCCGTTGGCCTGCTGTAGTCGTCCGTTGCATGTTCTCGTGGCGCCAGTGAAGTCACCTTCGTCGTGGCCGAACAGCTCGCTTTTGATAAGGCCGGGGTCTCCGGCCAATGTCGCGCAGTTGACATGCACGAAATTCTTCTCCAGCTTCTTGATCCGTGCGATGTTTCTGGCGAGATGCGACTTGCCGCTACCGGTTGGGCCTGTGAAGAGAATTGGCTCCCTTGTTCTCTGTGCCACAAAAAGAATACGGTCGAGCAGTTTCTGGAATTCCTTGTTGCTTTGGTCTATGAATATTCCCTCGTGCAGGCCATTGTTCTTTGCTCGTCTTTTTGTGGCGCTTGAAAGCTGACGATACGCTTCATTGAACTCCGAGGGGTCGTCTTCCGTGAAGGAGCCTATTGGGGTGTGGTAGTCGCGTTTTGTATTGTCGTTCCATGGGGATGGCAGTATGCGTTTGCCGGGGAGCTTGCCTTCCTGGCTGAGCATGAACAGCGATTCCCTGATCTGCATTGTGCCGTGGTTGCAGTTCACGTAGCAGGTTGTGTTTGGCGCACCGAACTCTGAGGCGTGGTCTTCTGCAAACTTGTACAGGGTCTTGAACACGCTCACCATGTCCCAAGGAGACTTGAACGGCATCTCTTCCGTGTGCAGCGTAATCTTCGGCTGTAGCGCCTGGATGTCCTCGACGACCTCGTTAAAAGTCTTATGCATGTCGCTTTTGAGCCCGCTGAACAGGAGGTAGTATTCGTCAAAATGCAGATTGGGATATGAGGCGAGCGCGACGGAGGGGCGCCAGATATCAGTCCTTTTGATGTCGGCTGGATCTTTGTCGAGAAGATATCCTTGCGTTTTTGAGTCCTTGCCGAACCGCCTTAGGAATTCCTTGTCTTGAATCTTGTGCTTGAGTTGATCATGCTCGTAGCCGAAGTATGAAATAAGTATTTTCTTGACCATAAAACCTTCTTCTTGATTCGTTGCCGTCATTATGGCAAAATAAGTCTCAAAAGTCAATGACAGGCAACGGCGAACGGATTATTGCCGCTCTTTAGAGATGGCATTCAAAAGTTTTCATCGAATGACCCTTAATCTACTGAAAGGCCAAAATGCCAGACTCCCGACTCCTAGAAGATTCCTGCCGGGCACACAGCCCCAGTAGCGGCTGTCGAAGCTGTTGCCGAAGTTGTCGCCGCACGCGAAATACTCGTCCTCGCCCATCGTCACGGTCTTTGGATGCTCTTGCAGCGGGTGTTCAATAACATACGTCTCGCCCGGCCTCGCTTTCATGCGCTTGATCAGACGGTTAGAATGCACATGTTTCTGAAGACCCTTGATGCCATCCGTAGCGAACACCATGATCTCGCCATTCCTTGGCCTCCTGAAGTTCCATATCCAGCGATTGACGAAGAAGAAGTCGCCCATGCAGACCGCCC
This sequence comes from uncultured bacterium, assembly GCA_946401765.1. Lineage (GTDB taxonomy): Bacteria > Verrucomicrobiota > Kiritimatiellia > RFP12 > UBA1067 > RUG572. Next base: position 7,240 of record CAMIVJ010000025.1, read on the forward strand.
CATTCCAAAGCGTCTCTCCCTTCCTCACATAGCGTCCCGCGATGGCTTTAGATGCATCCATAGGCAACTTGCAACACCATCTGGACTTCCCTACGAAAATGTCCGCATAGCCATCCAAGCCATTGCCGTGCGGCTGGACGCGTACCACGCCAGAATCAGGAGCCTTGTACTCTACGATTCGCTCGCCCGTCCAGATCCACTTCAGCCACGAAAGCGGGGCAACGTCCCAGCTCGTCTTCTCTGCGTTCGCCTTGGTGTGGTGTCCCCACAGCGTCTTCTGCATGCATCCAGTGGCTGCAGAGCCAGCTTCATAGAAATATGCGCGGAAGCACATCGCAACGGAAATTGCGACGACCAGTGTGCCAAACCACTTGCTTCCGCAGTCCTGCCATGTCTTCGTCTTCTTCATACAAGAATCCCCGTGATGGCTAGCAATATGCCCATGACTGTGAAGAGAACCCCGACGGATCTCGCGAGACCATCGGTACGCGTTGCGAAGGCTAACGCCTTTTCGATGTGACTTGGCTTGAGCATGCCGTACATGCCGACAATTGTGGCCAGGTATGCTGTCACAACGAAGAGGTGGATGGGAGCGAAGCCCCCCTCGGGCACCAGAAGGCGCGTCGTGCGGAACATGAGCGCGGGAAAGAGCATGAGTATCGCAGCCAGCGCACGGACTGGCAGGTTATTCGGCATCCAGATTATGGTGAGGTAAACGAGGACAGGTACGAGCACCCAGAAGTGGTTGAACACGAACGCGAACGGTACAAAGATGTTGTTGGATGTCGCTATCTCGCACGAGGTCCACATCCATGCGATGATGGTCAGGACGACGGCGACGACCTTCGAATTCTCGAACCAGTTCGTGAACGCACGCCCAGCCGAAGGCGCAAAAACATACACCCCGCCGAAGGCGAGGATCGGAATGCCAAGTAAAACACCCCAATATATCATAATCGTGGCAATTTCTGACTTCCTTCATCACGACGTCCACGAGCCAAGCCACGCGGCCTGAATAACCCGCCAGACACTCCGCTTAAGGTGCTGGCATTATAGCAAATCTTGCCTATTGGCCGCAAGAGGCAAATTCGGTTTGTCGCGGGCGATCCAGCATGAGATGCAACTCGGAAATTTTAAGGATGTCTGTAATGAGTGCAGAATGTCGACGTTCTATCTAAGGGGACATGAGTTGCGACGAGCGTTCAAATTTATGGTACAATGTTTCCGCGGAGATTGAAGGAGGAAAGTAAGATGATGGATATCTACAATGTTTATGAGATGAACAAGCGGTATTTCCGCAGAGTGGTGCGGCTGGCGATCGCGGCAATCGTGGCAACTGGTGCAACGGCGGTGGCAGCCTTCTCGTATCCGCCGTACGAGTACTACACCGGCACCACGACGGGCACTCCGGCCCTTAACTACACGAAGGTGTGCGAGCCAGGCAGAACCGGAGAGGCGCAGGCGACCTATGTGGTGCTTGGGCATTGTTATCCTGCTCGTCCAGCCCTGTCGAACACTGCGTATGAGGGCAAGGTGGTGATTCCGGCGACAATTGCGGGTCTGCCGGTGAGGAAGATCAATGACGCCGCGTTCATTGTGTGCCAGAAGATCACAAGCGTGCAGATTCCCGCGACTGTGCGCGAGATCGGCGCACGTGCGTTCTCCGACTGCTGGAATCTGACGAACATAACGTTCGCCTCCGGATCTGGTCTTGCGACGGTCGGCGACTCGGCATTCACGAATTGCATCAGTCTCACATCGATTACGTTCCCCAAGACGCTTTCCCGTCTGGGTGCAGGATGTTTCCAGGGATGTGCTCAGCTTACGGACGTTTACTTCCTCGGCAATGCTCCTCGCCTGGCGATTCCGTCCATGACCGAGAAGTCTGGCCTTGGCGAGAGCATCTTCCGCAACTACGGCTACTACGAGAGGTTCAAGGTCCACATCAACAGGAACACGTACGGATGGATCGCCCCCTATGAAAAGGGAGTTCCTGAGAAATGGCCAGTTGACTACGGCTACATGCAGGCTCACGAGACTGTTGCGGAAGACGATGGAAAATCGCTGACTATCAAGATGAGATAGCTGATTGCGGCAACGTGGGATTGTGCTGTGCCCGGCATTGTCAATCGCGAGATTGTGGAAATGCACCATTGTGCCATTGCCAATGTCAATGCCACAATGGCAACATTGACTCATACAGGCTAGTCCCAGCAGAATGTTTCCATCTGGCACCGACTGGTGCAGATGAGATTGGAATCATTGCCTCTTTTCAATGAATCTGACGTCAGGCGCTGTTTTTGCGTCTGCATAGGAAAATGTCAACCCAAAGGAGACACCATGCCTATGACACACATCATCATGCAATACGACGACGACACCAAGTTCATCCCCACGCCCAAGGCCTGGGGAGAACTCTACGGACAGTGGCGCAAGCCGCTGATCCGCTCGCTCTCCAAGTACGGTCCACCCGAGGAAATCGAGGAGGCTGTCCACGAGGCTTTCCTCAAGGTCGCGGGGCTCTCCGCCAACTTGAGACTTGAGAAGGAGCTTGAGCCGAAGACCTCCGCAGAGTGGCGCTCGTTCCTGTGCTGGCAGGCGCGGGGTGTTCTCAGCAACATGCGCGGCAAGGCCGCGAAGTTCGAGCCGCTCCCCGACAACTTCGCCGAAGTCCTCGCGGAGAGGCTCTCGTGCATGCCCGACGTCGGGCGCATCGACGCCGAACTGCTGCGCCGCGCCGTCTGCGCAGCGGTCTGGGATGCCTGCCGTACGTGGAGAAGTCCCAAGGCCAAGTACAGGGCGCTCGTGATGTTCCTTCTGGACGAGTACACCGCCGACGAGGTGGTAAGAGCCGTCCCAGAGGCGCGCACCGCCAACAACCTCCACCAGATGTGCCACCGCGTGCGCCTCGCGCTCGCGGAGGCCGTCCGCAGGCCCGGAAGCATCCTCGCGGAGCTTCTCTGCGCCTAAGGCCAACACAGGTCATGTTCTGATCACCGCCGGTCAGAACATGACCCGAGTCGCAATGACATCCAAATTATGATACACTTTGTGCTGTCCGAAAGGACAACGACGTAACGAAAAAGGAACTGTGCGGTGAAAATCATCCATACAAGCGATTGGCATCTGGGAAACCGTCTCTACAACTGGGACGGGACCGACGAGGAAGAGCATTTCTTCACGCAGCTGTCTGCGGCCGTAGCCGAAGAGCAGCCAGACGCCCTTGTCGTCAGCGGGGACATCTTCGACACCGGGGCGCCGGGCAACGACGTGGCGAAGCGCTTTACCGACGCCTTGCTGGAGGTGACGTCACGTTGCCCTGGCATGATAACGTTCGTCATCGCGGGCAACCATGACAGCTACTCGCGGCTCGTCGTGGACAAGGAACTGTGGTTCCGCTCGCGCGTGCATGTGTTCGGCATGCCCGCAGAGGACGCTGAGGGCAGGGCCTTCTTCGAGAAGAACGTGGTAACCCTCCCCGGCAAGGGCGTGATCGCCGCCGTGCCGTTCTGCCATCCGCGCAATTTCCCGACGGTAGACGGCGCGACTGGCGATAACCGCGAGAAGAACTACTTCGAGGGTCTTGCCAAGTACGTGGCAGACCATTCGGAGGGCCTCCCTGCTGTCTTGATGGCACATCTGGCGGTGAAGGGCGACATCGACTTCCGCGGGCACGACAAGTCCCTCGTGATCGGCGGTGAGGAGTGTGTGGATGTGGAGGAACTGGGCGATGGATACGGATATGTGGCGCTTGGGCACATACATTGCCCGCAGTGGGTCAAGAGCGGCAAGAAAGTGGCGCGCTACTGCGGAACGCCGCGCGCTATCCATTTCGACGAGACGTATGACCACGGCGTTGACGTGGTGACGATCGAGGCGGGCAAGGCGCCTGAGGCAAGGACGAAGGTGTTCGAGCCGCTTCATGCGCTCGCCACCATCGGCGGGAAGGACGGTTTGCCGTTCGATGACGCGCTCAAACAGTTGGCCGAGGCGTCGCTCGCGGCTGGCACGTACATCCGGCTCAATGTGCGCCTCGGCGCCAATGAGCTGCCAGGGCCGGACTGGACGGAACGCGCACGGAAGGATTGTGCCGCGAAGGGAGTCCGGTTCTGCGTGATCAATCCGATCCGCACCGAGACGCCGGAGAGACAGGAAAACAGGAAGATGCTGACAATGGCCGAGCTGAAGGGGCTTTCGAACGAAGAGGTTCTTCAGATACTGTCGACGCGCCACGAGCTGACGGACCGCCAGCGCGAACTCGTCAAGTCGCTCATGGAGGAAAAGGGAATATGAAGATTAGAAGACTCACTATCAAGAACATAGCGTCCATTGAATCGGCGGAACTAGACTTCGAGAATGGTCCGCTTGGGGATGCGCCCCTGTTTCTCATCTGCGGCGAGACGGGCTCCGGCAAGACCACCGTCCTGGACTGCATCACTCTCGCGCTCTACGGCAAGACGCCGCGCTACGACGGCAGCGGCGTAAAGAATCCGCAGGAGATTGGCGGATACGCCTACAACGACGCCCGCCAGCTCGTCAGGCGCGGGGCGATCTCGGCGAATGCCACGCTGTTGCTCACCGGGAACGATGGTAAACCATACGAAGCGAAATGGTCCGTTGAGGCGATCTCCCGCGGACAGAACAAAGGAATGCTCAAGGGCGAGGAATGGACTTGGAAAGACTGCTCGCCAGGCGGCGTGACCTGGACGAAGGTCAAGGAATGCACGGCGGCTGCCTTGCGTGCAGTCGGCCTTGGGTTCGAGCAGTTTTGCCGCACGACCATGCTGGCGCAGGGGCAGTTCACGAAGTTTCTCATGGGCACGCCCGACGAGAAGGCCGAGATTCTCGAAAAGCTCACCGACACATCGAAGTACTCGGAACTCGGTAAGGCAATTGCCGCAAAATGGGCGGCGCTTGATGTCGAAGTGAAGAGACTTGAAGCCGAGATCGGTCAGATGGCTGGACTTGGCGAAGCGCGTGGACAGATCGAGGGGCGCATCGCGGAGCTCAAGGCCCAGATCGCGGAACTTGGCAAGAAGCGTGATGTGGCGACCGCAAAGCTGCAGTGGCTGCGGCACCGCAACGAACTTGAGAAGAACGCGCAGAGCGTGCATAAAAAACTTGTCATGGCCTTCGCTGCGCTCAAGGCGATGGAGCACAAGACATTTGAAGACATGGCCTGCGCGACAAAACGTCTGGAGTCGCTTAATGAGTTCATTGCCAAGGAGGCGGAGCGGGCCAAGATGTACGAATCGGCTGATGTGATTCTGCAGTCCCTTGCTGACGTGCGCAATACCCGTAGTGATAAAGCTGCGGCAGAGCGAGCACTGGAGAAGTGCAGTCAGAAACTTCCTGTACTGCAAAAGTGCGTAGATGATGCGAAGACTACGTTGGAAAAGGCGGTAGGTGAACTTGCCGTTGCGGAGGAACAGGTCGCCGGCGAGGAGAAAAAACTCGAAGCCCTTGACCGGGAAGGCGTCCAAAAAGCCCGCCGCGAAGCGGAGAAGCGCCGGGGCGATCTCAAGAGCTTGCGTGAACGCATCAACGGCATAGCGAAGATTGAGGCGGGTGTGGCTCAACGCGAACAGTTGGTCGCCGTGCGGAAGGGGGAACTGGCGGAAATTGAGGGGAAACTTCCCGCGCTCAAGTCCGAGGTGGAAAGCGCGCGGGAGGCGGTTGCCCGGGCGAGGACGGACCGCGACGTCCAGAAGAAACTGGTCGACGGCGGAATCGAGAGGCTGGTGTCCGAACTCAAGGTGGGTGACTCCTGTCCGATCTGCGGCCATACGATCGAGAGCCTGCACGCCAAGGGGCACTTCAAGGCGCTCTTCGAGAAACTCGACGCACAATGCGCTGAGGCCGAGTCTGCTTACGCGGCAAAGGAGCGGCAGTACAATGAGGCCGCTGCATTGGCAGAAGCGTTGGGGAAGACCATTGATGATGAGACGAGGTCTATTACCACCGAGATGGAAAAGATTGTTAATGAGAAGTCCTCCGTTTCGGAGGCAGCCTTCCGATATGGTCTTCAGGACGCCTTCGACAGGAGCGTGGCTGTAGCGCTTGATGTATGCAGAACGAACATCAATGCGCTTGACGTGCGCCTGGCGGAGATTGACAAGCAGGAGAAGGCGATCAAGGAACTCCGAGGAGCCTTGAAGAAACTCGCACAGGCGAAGGACGCTGCCGCTGATTGCAAAACGAAAGCCGAGAAGTCAGTTGCCGATTGTGAACATCAGATCAAAGTCTGCCAGTTTTCGATTGATAAAGCAGACAAGCAGGCAAAGGAGAAGCTCGCGGAAGTTTCAGGGCGGATCACGGAACCGGGTTGGCTCGCGGCATGGGAGAAGGATGCCGAATCCGTCGAGAAGGCGTTCAAGGAGTCGGCTCGGGAATATGCAGCCCGCAAGGCCGAACTGCCCAAGGTTGAAAATGAGCGTAATGTCCTCGTGAAGGCAATGGATCAGATTGCCGATTGCGCCAAGCGTGCAGTGGAGAAAGTCCCTGCGCTCAGCGAGGTGGAGGCGGGCGAGACTGTCGCAACGTCCACGGCGGAAGTGGATGGTCTGCTCGGGCGCTTCGAGGAGTCTCTGAACAGCATGAAGAAGCATCAGGATGCGCGTCCGGAAAGTCTGGCAGATACAGATACGGAGCAGGCGCTCGAGGAGAGCGTGGACGTGTTCAAGGAGGAAGTGGCCAAGGCCAACACCGAATGTGGACGCTGCCAGCAGCAGATCGCCGACGACGACAAACGCGCGGCCGAGCGCGCGGCCAAGTGCGAGGAGTCGGAGAAGCTTAAAGCTGAGCGTGACGAGTGGCACCCGATTCATGCGTATTTCGGGGACAACGACGGAAAGAAGATCCGCCGCGAGATCCAGTCGTACGTGCTGGCGAACGTGCTCGTGAAGGCGAACCATTATCTGAAGCAGCTGTCGAACCGCTACGAGCTTTCCTGCGAAGGGTTGACTCTTTCGGTGAGAGACGCATTCGAGGGTGGTGCGGTGCGTCCGGTGAACACGCTCTCTGGCGGAGAGCAGTTCCTCGTCTCGCTCGCCTTGGCGCTGGGGCTTGCCGGAATGAGCGACACGGGCCTGGGCGTGGACATGCTTCTGATCGACGAGGGTTTCGGCACATTGAGCGGTGAGCACCTCAATTCCGCAATCGAGGCGCTTGAGCGTCTCAACGCCCTCACCGGTTCGCGCAAAGTGGGCGTAATCAGCCATGTTGAGCGCCTGCGCGAGCGGATTCGCACGCACATCGAGGTGACACGCAACGGCCAGTCGCCAAGCGAGGTGAGGGTGGTCACGAATGTGGTCTAGCGGATTTGCAGCTGCAGATTTTGGACCTTGTGCTATAATACTGGCGAACAGGAGAAGCTGAGGTGAAGACGGAAAAGAGAATCATCGAGGTCGTGGGCGGAATCATCCGCAGGGGAGGCAAGTACCTCCTCGGGCGGCGTCCGCTCGGCAAGTCGCAGGGCGGACACTGGGAATTCATTGGCGGGAAGGTCGAGCCGGACGAGACGCAGGAGCAGGCGCTCGTGCGCGAGTGCCGCGAAGAGCTGGCACTGGAAGTTGTAAACACTCATATCCGCACGTCGGTAGTCCACGAATACGAAGACCGCACGATCAGGCTCACGCTCATCGACTGCGAGCCTGCTGCCGGCGCGGAGCCAACTGCACTTGAACACTCCGAACTGGGATGGTTTGCCGCCAATGAAATGAACGCCCTTGACTTCTGTGCCGCTGACAGGGACCTGCTGCCGGTAGTGATGGGGTGACACTTTCTTTAAAGAGGCATCTTTTGGGAGTAACAGGAGAAAGATTATGACGACAGCGGAAAAACTGGTAAAGATTCTGACGGAAAAGAAGATGACGTGCG